>CAZHKB010000367.1:0-3057 GCA_964533405.1 uncultured Phycisphaeraceae bacterium
GGCAGGACCCGCACACCAATCCGCTGCTGCTGGTGCATCGTTTGCTGCGCGGGCGGTACCTTTGGGCGGCGGGTCTGGGGGTGCTGCTGGCGGTGCCGCTGGCGTACTTCGGGTACCGGTCCAGGACGCCGATGTTCACAAGCCAGGGCGTGGTGGCGATCGCGCCGACGCAGCGCCAGATCCTGTTTCAGACGGAGGTGAGCGAGGCGATCCCGTTCTTCGACCAGTATGTTGAGCGGCAGGCGTCGCTGCTGAACAGCCAGCGCGTGTTCAATGTCGCGTTGGAGGACCCTCGGCTGAGCCAGGCGGGCTGGCCGACCGGGTCGAGCGGACTTGGCGCGCTGGACGCCGCGGTCAACGTCGATATCCCGCGACGCAGCGGCATGATCGTGCTGAGCGTTTCGCACGCGTCGGCTCCGGCGGCCCGTGGCGCGTGCGACGCGATTCTCACGGCCTACGAGCGGCTGCACAAGGACGCCGCGACCGCGGAGTTCGTGGCGACCGAGACGGTTCTCAATGACCGGGAGAGGCTGATGGCGGGCGAGGTGCAGCGGGCCCGCGAGCTGATCCGCAACAAGGCCGAGCAGCACGGGACCGAGGACCTGCAGCCCATCATCGACGGGCTGAACCGTGAGGTGCTGTCGCTGGACGTGCTGATCGCGCAGATCGAGTCGGAACTGGCGAGCCGGGGCGAGGCGGAGGTCCGCGACACCGCCACTCCCACTCCGGGCCAGGCGGTGGACCCTTCCACGCTGACTCCAGGGATGCTGGCGGCGCGGGACGAGCAGCTGGCCGACCTGATCACGCGGCGCGACCAGTTGGTCGCGGAGATCGAGGCGTACTCGTCGCAGTACTCACCCCGGCACCGGGAGGTGACGCAGCGGCAGGGTTTGCTTGCGACCACGGAGCGGCTGATCCAGAGCCGTGCGGAGACGGTGCGGCAGAACTGGTCGACGCTTGGCTCGACGGAGCTGGCGTCGGCCGATGAACTGCGTCTGCGGCTGGCGCAGTGCCGGGCGCAGCGCGGGAGGTTGTTCGAGCGGATGTCGCGGCTGGCAACGGACATGACGGCGATCCTGGCGTGGCAGGCGCAGGCGGCGCGGGCGGAATCGGACCGCCAGGAGGCGACGCAGCGGCTGACCGAACTGCGCACGGAGCAGGCCAACAGCCGGATCGGGCGCGCGGAGATCCAGCAGGCGGCGACGCTGCCCACGTCGCCTTCGTCGGACAAGCGGATGATGTTCGCGGCGTTGGGCGGGGGTGCCGGACTGGGTGCGGGCTTCGGCATCTTGGCCGCGCTGGGGCTGCTGCGCGGCGGGTTCAGGTACATCGACGAGTTCGACGGGGACAAGGGGTCGATCCTGCTGGGGGTGGTGCCGGACCTGGGCGGGCGGCAGGAGCCGACGGCCGAGGCGGCGTTGTGCATCCACCACGCCCGCGCGTTGCTGGACCGCCGGGTGTCCACGCCCAAGGGGCGCGGACGCGTGATCGCGGTCACGAGCCCCACGGCGGGCGACGGCAAGACCACGGTGTGCTGCTCGCTGGCGACCTCGTTCGCGATGGCGGGCTTCAAGACGGTGATCGTGGACGCGGACTTCATCGGTCGGGGCATGACGTCCCGGCTTGGGATGGACACGCATGTAGGCCTTGGCGACATCCTGGCGGGCGGCTCGATGCCCGACGCCATGTCGCCGGGCGGAACGGAACTGCTGACGATCATCCCCGCGGGACGTGAGGAGTCGATGCCCGCGGACCGGATGGCGGGCTCGGCGCTGGGCCCTGTGCTGGATCGCCTTGCCAAGGACCACGACATCGTGCTGGTGGACTCGGGCCCCGTGCTTGGCAGCATCGAGGCGACGGTGGTCGTGGGGCTGGCCGACGCGGTGCTGGCGGTGGTGTCGCGTGGTCAGAGCGTGAAGATGTTCACGGCGATGCGTCGGAAGCTGCGTTCCCTGGGGGCCGACTTGTCCGGGGTCATCTTCAACCGGGCGTATCCCAAGGACTTCGCGCACTCGACGCACACGAGCGTGGTGTCGGCCCAGTCGCAGCGTTCGCGCACCGTGCAGGTTCCTGACTTCGTGACGATGGGCAAGCGCGGGATGGCCAATCGCCTCGTGGGCGATGCGGCGGCCACGGAGGCCCAGGCCAAGTCGGCGTAAAGTTTTGATCGGTCGGATCGCTCCAGACTCGAACGACGGTCTCCATGACGATGGTCGCACCCGCCATGTCGCCCCGCGCCACAATGCCGTCGCCCGCCGGGTGGACGCTGTGGGGCGCGTCCGCGCAGGCGCTGCACGACCGGGTGTGGGCGCTGCGGCAGATCCAGGTGGTGCGCCCCGGCGGGGCGGCACCCGACCAGCGCGGCCCGCGGCAGTTCCTGCTGGTCGAGCCCGAGGCACTGGTGGACTTCCCCGCGCGGCGCGCGATGGACAAGCTGTACTGGAGCAAGGCGCGTGCGGTGCGTCTGCGGTTTGTGGAGCGCAGCGGGCAGTCGTACGCGGAGACGGTCGATTGCGACGGGGCGGGCCGGCTGCTGCGAATCCGGCGCGACTACTCGAGCGTCGCCAGCACCACCGCACGCTGCTGGCTCACGTCGGACATCCGGCTGGCCCGCGTGTGGCACGATGCGGCCCCGCAGAACGATCCACAGAGCGGTCCGCGAGCCACCCCGGGCGCCCGAGCCTGGGCCCGCCTGACCGACAAGGTGGGTGCGGGCGAGACCATCGCGCTGCGGGTCGAGGGGCGGCTCTGCGCGGGAACCAACCCCGAGCAGTGCATGGCGTGGCTGGAGGCGATGCCCGATGCCGCCACCGACCTGGAGCACGCGTTCGAGAGCGTGTACCTGTACCAGCCCGGCGTGTGGGCGCACGAGTCGGCGATCGTGCCGCCCACGACACGGTTCGCGGGGGCCGCGATGGTCGGCGCGGGCGTGGACCTGACGGGCGTGCCGGTGGTCGTGGGTCCGGTGATCCTGGGCGACGAGACGATGATCGAGCCGCCGGTCGAGTTTGACTGGCGTGGTCTGGAGACGCCCACGCACCGGCTGCTGCCGCGTCC
>CAZHKB010000368.1:0-3046 GCA_964533405.1 uncultured Phycisphaeraceae bacterium
GGACTGGGCGTGCACGTTGTCGAACAGGCAGCCGTCGAAGGTGTAGCCGTTGAGCTGTCCGGCGGTAAACTGCGATGGCGAGTTGGAGTCGCGGAAGGAGCAGCCGATGTAGCGCTGGACGTTGCTGACGAGGGTGATGGCGGTGTGGGCGAACTTGCCGCCGACGAAGGTGGAGTTGCGGACGACGAGCCCCTCGCCGGAGACCTGCGCGCCCGGATGGGTAGGGGAATCGGTTGTCGTGAATGTGCAGTCTTCGACCGTCGATAGGGGGACAATCAGCATGCCGTGGTTCGTCTGGACAGTGGCGCAGTTCTCGAACTCGCAACCTGTGATGAGGCTGCCGGGGTTCATCAAGACTGTGAGGCTAGTCAGACGAAAGTCCTCGAATCGGCAGTCTCGAATCGTGCTGGGCGCTGGTGAGGCAAGGACCGCCGGATTCTCGGCATTGGGGCGGAATGTCAGCCCTTGCAACGTGACGCCGCCGATGAGGACACGGATCGCCGCGCCGGGCCGGAGCACCGGCTGCTCGCCCCCTTGTGCTCGAATCGTCACGCTCTTGTTGACCGTGGCGAACACGAGGTATTCCGCAAGGCCTTGACTGATCTCGATCGTATCGCCGTGCTGGACGCCCGCGCTCGCCAGCGCCGATTCCAGGCTCGCAAAGTCCGGGTTCTCGGCGGGATCGTTGGACACGAGCCATGTCGATTGGGCGTGAGCGTGGGTACCGCTCGCCACGCCCATCGCGACCAGCGGCCCGATCAGCAATCCAACGGCGTTCTTCGCGTGCTTCATGACAGTTCTCCTCGAGGGTGCGGCGAGCGCCTCGCGACCGGCGCGACCCTACTGCGGATACAACGGTTCCGGAACAGTCGGGCGACAGCTGAACTTGAAGAAGTCGATCTCGGCGCCCTTGGCGGATTCGCCCGCGACGCGGACGATCTGGAGGGGCATCAAGCCGAGCGGATCGGACTGCGCGATCGAGTTCGTGGCCGTCCCGACGTGTTGACCATCGATGTAAAACTCGGCGACGGTGCCCGCGGGATTGACCTCGATCTCAAAGGTGTGCCAGCTCTGATCCTTCGTGACGTTCGTGTCGACAACAACAGGTGTCGCGCCGAACCAGCGGAGGACACCTTCCCACTGGTTATCGTTGCCCTGGTCCACGAATCGGCAGTAGGCGCCGTTGTCGGGCTCGCCTGAGGGCACGTCGCCGAAGCCGAGGCGCACCGAGAACTCGCTTCCCAAGGTTTCGTCGTGCACGGCGGTGACTCGGGCCGCCGCCTCGAACCGCCATGCTCCACCACCTCGCCTCATCGCGGAGGTGTGCGAGACCAGTGCGGCCGAACCATTCGACGGTGTGTTGCAGCGGATGACCCCGAAGCGCGCCGAATCGGAGGGTGCGGCATCGTCGACAACGCCTCCGCTTGTCGTGGCGGGAGCCACATCGCGAAGGCCCTGCACCGACCAACAGTGCGACTCGGCGACGGCGAGATAGTTGGGGGCGGAGAGCGGAGGGTGGGAGCGATCGGGGTAGGGGACGAGCTGCTCGTTGCAATCATCGAACGAGTAACTCGCTCCCGGGGGAACGTCGTCGCGATCCAGCCGCGAGTCGAACGGTACGTTGGATCCGTAGCACCGGAAGATGCCGCCCCGCTCGGCCAGTTCCGGCATCGGGAATCGGAGCAACGGGGCGGCTGGTGTGGCGATCGGATGGCTGGAACTGCGTCCGATGTTCCAGACGTACACCTCGTGGCCTTGGAACAGGTTGAAACGGGCAACATTGAGGGCCGCTCCCAACGTTCGAACTATGACGAAGCCATGGAAGGCCGACCGCTGCCCACCGTCGAGACTGGCTGAGTCTATGGCGTCATAGATCTTCATGCGATTGAGGTCCGAGAACGGGACTTGCTCCTCCAAGCGTACGTTGTAGAAGTTGTTCCAGCCGATGTTGGGGCCGCCGGGTCCGACCCGGACGAATGTGCGCATGTTGCCGCCGCCGAAGCCCACGACCGTGATGTTGCCCCCCGCCTCGAGGTCGAACATCACGTCCATGTCTCCCGACTCGACCTCGCTGCCATTGCCGCCGCCAGTACATCCGATGAACTTCTGGACGAGTGCCTGGTTGTTGAGGGATTGGAACCCGACAACGCAGGACTGGAACGAGCAGTCGTAAAGAGCGAGTTCGGAGTGTTTGTTGGTCAGGCCGGTCTGCACCGCGACATCGCAGTACTGGAAGGCGCAGTTCTGGAACTGGATACCTGCGGAGCCGTAGTTGGGCGACTCGATGCGGACGCCGATGGCACGGGTTGACCGTGCCGGAGCGACGCCCGCGACCTCAACCCCGCCGTGGAACGTGATGTTCTCGAACCGGATGCCGGTGCAGTTGCTGAGGATCAAGCCCACCCGAGTCACGAGGGGCGAGCCTGTCGGCGGGATCTTGAAGATGAGCGTCGTGCCGACGAATACGTTCTCTTGGGAAGTGGAGCGCAGCGCGCCGTCGCCGCGGATGCACAGACCAGAGACGTCGATCATCTGCCATGCGGACTGGGGAGGGGCCGCTGGCGGCGGGGTGATCCAGGGGATCGTGTCCGTGGTGGTGAATAGGTACTTCCCAGCGGGGACGTAGAGGGTTGAGTAGTTCCGCGTCTTGCACTCGGCGATGGCGGCGTTGAACGCGGCGGTGCAGTCGGCCACGCCTGTCGGGTCGGCCCCGAAGGCCAGGACGTTGACCTCGGCGCTGAGGCGTTTGACAAAGGCTGGTTCGGAACTGCTCATCGGGCACTCCAGTTTGCCGCGCGGGAGCGGCAATGGAACCGGACTGGCTGCTTCGATCCGGACGCTGCGGCCGGGTAGTTCTGGTGCGTGCGGATTGAGACTGGGACGATACCCGAGTCACGGGGTTGGTTCAAGGGTTCTGTACGGATCGACGCAAATTGGCGCACAAAGGCGTCGATAACGCAGCGAGATGGGCGGTTTGCTCCGTTGCCCGGGGGTGTGGTGGCGGGGCCGGTTGGTTTCGGACGCGAGGGGCTGGGATGCACACCCG
>CAZHKB010000369.1:0-3045 GCA_964533405.1 uncultured Phycisphaeraceae bacterium
CCGTCACCCCCTGCCCCACCCGCGCTGGCGTGTTGGGCATCGCACGCACCACCCGCGCCCGGTCTCCCAGTCGCTCCCGGATCGTCGCCGATCGCACTCCCGCCATGATCGAGATCACGCACCGCTCGCTTCGGCCGGACATGATTGGGGCCAGCTCCGCCGCCACCGCCGCGAACATCTGGGGCTTGACCGCGAGCACGACCACCGTGTCGTCGCCCCAGACCTCGCCCTCTCCGGGAGCCCCCGCGATCAGGTCCCCCGCTGACGCCGCCACGCGAACTCCAAGGCCCGCCAGGGCACTCCGGCGTTCGGAGTCCGGCTCCGCGACCACGACGCGCCCGTCCCTCAAGACACCCGCGCGCCTTCCGCCCTCGACGATCGCTCGCCCCATCACGCCACCGCCGATGACGGCCAGCGCGATCCCACGCCGCCCCGACTCTGGTCCAGCCATACCCCACGCTAGGCCGATGATCTACACGCAGCGCTGACTGCTCCGCCGGGTGGTCCGGATCGCCGGCCACCGGGCGCGACGCGCGAAACTCCCACCGCCCGACTCCCGAAAACTGCCCACAGATCGGCCCGCCCCAGCGGCCCCTGCAAGGGGCATCCGACTCGATGCAAACCCACACAACCGACCGGACGTTCGCCCCTGCCGAGTCCATCGCCCTTGCCCCGAGGGCAGGACCGCTCGCGTTCTTCTTCGGCGGCGTTCTGATTGCGGCGATCATGGCCCGCACCGTCACCCTCGCCGGGCGCGAGGTCGTCTTCGGCTCGCGCAACGTGACATTCCAGAACTCCGACGGCAACGCCCAAGACCCGGCCCGCCACGTCCGACGCCTTGGCCTGGACGAGCCAAGTGACCGACCAGCAACCGCGCGCGATCCTCGAGGGCTTGTACGCCAAGGCCGCCGAGGGTGACACAGCCGCGGCACGGCTCGTCTACGAACTTGCCCGCATCCAGCGCGAAGACGAAGCGCGGTAGACCACAGTCGGATCCGCGGCCCAGCCCCCCGCCCGCGGAGCCACCACGACCGTCACGCCGATTGCCCGCCAACGGCGGCTCCTCTACGCTGCGCCAAGGCCACGATTCCTCACCACCATTCTGCTGCTCATCGCCTCCAACACCTTCATGACCTTCGCCTGGTATTACCACCTCAAGAAGCCGTGGACTCTGCTGGCGGCCATTCTCATCTCATGGCTCATCGCGCTGCCGGAATACATCCTGCAGGTCCCCGCCAACCGCCTGGGCCACGTCGATCACGGCGGGCCTTTCACCGCCCCCCAGCTCAAGATCATGCAGGAAGCCATCACGCTGACCGTCTTTACGGTCTTCACCATCTTTATCCTCAAAGAGAAGCTCCGCACCAACGACATGATCGCGTTTGGCCTCATCATGGCGGCGGTTGTCGTGTCGATGATGGGAAGCAGCCCGTCCCCGACGCCCCAATCTCCCGCGCCCGTTCACCCCTGGGCATCGCCCTGACTCGCGCCAACGGAACCGACCGCGCGAACGATCGGGCAACGGTGTCTTGCAACCCGCGTCCGAAGCACAAGGCTGCCCGATCGCTTGCGCGCTGGGCTCCATTGATTCAACTCACGACTCCTCCAGCACCCGCTGGTACCGCTTCATCACGTCCGTCCGCGTCACCATCCCCATCGCCAGCGTGTGGTCGATCGGGCTCACGACGCACAGGCTCGACACATCGTGCCGGCTGAACAGCGCGATGACCGTGTCCAGCGTCTCCTCACGCCCCACCGTCGGCAGGTCGGTCCGCATCAACTCCGCCACCAGCAGCAGCGGGATCGCCTCGCGGTCCAGCAACGCGGTGCGGATGTCCTGACCCGTCACCATCCCCATGTACTTGCCCGTCGTCTGATCGACGATCACGAAGTCCGTCGCCAGGTGCCGCCCCTGCATCTCGATCAGTTTGGACAGCGGGTCCGCCGGATAGATCGGCTCCTTCGGCAGCGGCATGATGTCGCACGACGCCACCGGAATCCGACGGAGAATAGTCAGGTCCTGCGAGCGCCCGACGTTGATCCCCTCACGCCGCAGGCTCGCGGTGTAGATCGAGTCGCGGTCGATCAGCTGCGCCACCACCGTGGCGATGACCGCGGCCAGCATCACCGGAAGCAGGATGTAGACATCCCGCGTCAGCTCGAAGAGCATGAGGATCGCGGTGAGCGGCGCGTGCGTGGTGCCGGCGATGACCGCGGCCATCCCGACCACGGCGTAGGCCGCGGGCGACCCGCCGAACGGCATGAGATGGAGCAGCTCCAGCACCCGTCCGAACGCGGCCCCGAGCACCGCCCCCACAAACAGGCTGGGAGCGAACGCGCCGCCCGAGCCCCCGCTCGAGAGCGTCATCGTCGTCGCGACGATCTTGAACACCACCAGCAGCAGCAGGAGCCAGATCGCGATCGGGATCGCCCCCTCGCCCATGTTGTCGGCGCCGTTGAAGGCCTCTGGCGACAGAAGCCATGTGATCGAGCGGTACCCGTCGGCAAAGAAGGGAGGCGGCTCGGCCCCCCCACCGTTGCCGCCAGGCGTCTGGGCGATGACCGCCCACAGAATGCCCAGCAGCCCGAGCATGAACGCCCCGACAACCGGACGCGCGATGGGATGGACCTTGAACCGCTTGAACAGCGACGCGAACCACTCATCGCCCGCGTGCAGAGACTTGCTCAGCCCGACCGACAGCACCCCGCACACCACGCCCAGCAAGATGTACGACGGAATCTCCATCAGGCTGAACGCGTAATCATGAACACCCGGCGTCTGAAAGATCGCCTGATTCTCCCCAAGCACCGCCTGCGTCACCGCGCTCGAGAACACCGAGGCAACCAGGATCGGCGTGAATGTCTTCAGCGAGAAATCCCGCAGCAGAACCTCCAGGCAGAACAGCACCCCCGCGATCGGCGCGTTGAAGATCGACGCCATGCCCGCGGCCGCCCCGCACCCCACCAGCGTGCTCATCTGCTCCTTGTTGATGTGCAGCACCTTGCCGAAGTTCGACCCCAGCGTCGAGCCGATCTGAACAATCG
>CAZHKB010000370.1:0-3002 GCA_964533405.1 uncultured Phycisphaeraceae bacterium
CCAGCCACCCGCCCCGCCCGCGGCGCGCATCCTCATCCGCCCGCCTTGCCAGGCGCGCCAGCAGATCGTCCGCGGACGTGCAGTCGCTGAGTTGCACGGCATCCATCGCAGCCCCATGCATCTGCAGGTGCGCGTGGGCCTCCCGAAGCCGAGCCGGACGTGTATTCGCCATGCCCGATCATTGCCCCCCACCCTCTCCCCGGCCTTGCGGGGAGAGGGCAGGGTGAGGGGCTGCCCCCTGTACACCCCGTCATTGCCGAGGCACGTCACACACCCGCTTCGCCCCCTTGGCGTCCTTCGCGTTCAACCCGATTGCCCACACGCCCCGGAGCGGTCAATGGCCCCCCATTCCCGCAACCCCGTATGTCCCGGCACGCCGCCCCACCCGGGGGTACGATGCGCGCAATGGGGAACCAAGACCTGCGACCAATTCTCGCCGTGACGATGGGCGATCCCGGCGGCATCGGCCCGGAGGTTCTGGTCAAGGCTTTGGCCGACCCCGCACGCCGCGCCAAGGCCCGATATCGCATCTTCGGCACGTCTGGCGCCCTGATGGAGGCCTGCGACCGGGCCCGGATCGATCCCTTCTGGTGGCGCGTCGAGTTCACCAGCGACCACTTGGCCGACGCCATGGCCCACGACTGCGTCCTGATCGACTACGAGCCCACCGGGCGGCGCGTGCTGTACCCCAGGGCCGCCACCACCAAGGGAGGCGACTACTCCTACAGGTTCGTCGAGGACGCCATCACCGCCGCCGAGAAGAGGCCCAACTTGCCCGTCCACGTCGACGGGATCGTCACCGCGCCCATCAGCAAGCAGGCTTGGTCCATGGCCGGGCGCAAGTTTCCTGGCCACACCGAGCTGCTGGCCCGCCGGTTCCTGGCCAAGCGGGTCGCCATGATGTTCGAGGCGCCACGTCTGCGCGTCACCCTCGTCACCGTCCACATCCCGCTCCTGAACCTGATGCACTCGCTCACCATCGGTCGGATCTTCGACGCCATCGACCTCACCCATCTGGCCCTGAAGGAGCAGGGGATCTACCGCCCCCGCATCGCGGTCTGCGGCCTCAACCCCCACGCTGGCGAGGGCGGCCTCATCGGCGATGAAGAGGAACGCCTCATCACCCCGGCCCTGAATCTGGCCCAGCACCAGGCCATCAACGCCAACGGCCCCTTCCCCGCCGACACCGTCTTCAACTCGGCCCTCGAGGGCCGCTACGACGCCGTCATCGCCATGTACCACGACCAGGGTCTGATCCCGATCAAACTGCTCTGGCGGGACGAGGCCGTCAACATCACGCTCGGACTGCCGACGGTCCGCACCAGCCCGGACCACGGGACGGCCTACGACATCGCCGGCTCCAACCGCGCCAACGCCGGCAGCATGGCCGCGGCCATCGATTCGGCCATCCGCATGGTCGTCATGCGCCGCGGCGAGGTGTGAGCCCCACCTTCGATTGATTTCAGGATGGCCGTGCCCGCCACCGTGCATGGTGCCACCAGCCGCGCGGCGTGCGGGCGATCGCGCGGCGTTCGACCAACGGTGCATCGTGCCGCCAGCGGCGGCTCTGAGCGGTTGGTGCCGATCAACCGACGGCGCCCTGCGGCATCAGGCGTGCCGAGCCGGGCCTGCTGGCACGATGTGAGCCTTGCGAATCTCCTGCCCGATCTCTCGCCCAGTGATCGGACGTTGCCTGTCGGTTGTGCGCCGCACAAAATATTTTTGCGGTGCATGGCGGCTTCGACGACCGCCGAAGCCTGTTCTCCTGGAGGGCGCGTGACCGTTGCCGGGGGCTTCAGCCCCCCGGTGAGACGCCCCCCACCACAACGCCCGGAGGGCGCGCGAACGGATCGGGGCTGGCGCGTTGGGTGTGACGCATGGCATGCCGCGCGAGCGTCGGCGCGACCCGGTTACTCGGACTTGAGCCAGCCCAGCGCCCTCGCGCGGCGGCTGCGCTGTCACTCGTTGACCGCGCACGATGCCAGCATGATCGCGTGAGTTGGGCGCGCATCTCGCGCATATCGCATCGTGCCGACGAAGCGCGATCGAAGAGTTCGAGGCCGGGATCGCTCGTGGCGAGGCTCAACTCGGGGAGTGATTGACCTCGTTGATCGATGCACTTGCCGCGCCGCGCGACGCCCTCGAACACCACCGTGCGGCAGCCCGCGAGGCTGGCAGGGCCACTCGGCGCGCGCGCGCGAGGCACTCGGCGCGCGTGGATGGCGCGCGATCGCAGCGCCGCGCGCGAGAAGTTTTCCACAATCGCGCGAACCGATTGACGACGCGCGATCCGTGATGTACATACCTGATTGCTCAAGCGCACCATTGGTTGTTTCCGATAGAGGACTGGTCCCAATGAAGCGCGTGGCGCTTCGTCCTCCGCAGATGGGCTGCATGGGACAACGCAATGAGGAGTTCTCCGATGGCAAAGAAGGCGAAGAAGAAGGCCAAGAAAAAGGCCGCGAAAAAGGCTGGCAAGAAGACCGCGAAGAAGGGGAAGAAGAAGGCCGCAAAGAAGGCCCGCCGCAAGGCGACCCGCCGCGCCTCCCCGGCTCCGGCCCCCATGGGCTGAGCCAGAGGCGTTCACGGTCGAGCACCTCATCGCGGCCTGAACACCGGCACCGCCGGCGCAAGGCCATGAGTGCTCACTTCAGATCAAAGGGGTCGGCCATGTCGGTCGGCCCTTTTTTCGTTTTGAGCGACCGGACCACGCACGGTCGCGATCCGCCGAGGATCGACGCAACTCGCCCCACGATGGTCGCATGATCGGCCCATGATCGACCATGATCCGAGTCCGCCATCACTTGCTCGCCGCTCGCGCGCGGGTCTCGCGGCGTCGCGACCCGCCGCATGGGCACGATCTCATCGCGTCGAAGGATGACTCGCTCTCAACCCCGCTATCCTCGGCTGCATGAGTCTGCTCATCACCAACGGCTTGGTCCTGGACACCCTGACCGGCAACCAGCGCGTCGCGGATGTGGCGCTGTCGGAAGGCCGGGTGG
>CAZHKB010000371.1:0-3001 GCA_964533405.1 uncultured Phycisphaeraceae bacterium
GCATCGGGGTTGGCCGCCTGCTTGATCGACAGCTTGATGCGCCCCTGGTCATCCACCAGGATGACCTTGACCTTCACCTCGTCGCCGATCTTGACCACATCGCCCACGCTCTGCACGAAGCCCTCGGCCAGCTCCGAGATGTGGCACATGCCGTCGGTCCCCGGCGCGATCTCGATGAACGCCCCGAAGTCCTTGGTCGAAACCACCTTGCCCGTGTAGATCGTCCCGACCTTGATCTCCTCGCACAACGCGGAAATCTCCGCCTGCGCCTCGGCGATCTTGGTCCCATCCACCGCCGCCAGCTGCACCGTCCCGTCGTCCTCGACATCGATCGAGATGCCGTACTTGTCCTGCAGCGCACGGATCGTCTTGCCGCCCGGCCCGATCAGCTTGCCGATCTTCTCCGGGTTGATCTGCAGCGTCACGATCCGCGGGGCAAACGGCGAGATCTCACGCCGCGGCTCGGCGATCACCCTCTCCATCGTTTCGATGATCTCCAGCCGCCCGACCAGAGCCTGCTCGAAGATCACCTCGATCTGCTTGACCGACAGCCCCCTGGCCTTCAGATCGAGCTGGATCCCCGTGATCCCCTCGCGCGTCCCGCTCACCTTGAAGTCCATGTCGCCGAAGAAGTCCTCCTCGCCGATGATGTCGGTCACGAACACCTCGCTCTCGCCCGCGTCATTGGTGAACCGCCCCACCGAGATGCCCGCGCACGTCGCCTTGATCGGCACGCCCGCGTCCATCAGCGCCAGGCACCCGCCGCACACGCTCGCCATCGAACTCGATCCGTTGCTCTCCGTGATGTCCGACACGATCCGGATCGTGTACGGGAACACCTCGGGGCTGGGCAGAATCCCCATCAGCGAACGCTCCGCCAGCGCGCCGTGCCCGATCTCGCGCCGCCCGGGGCCAGAGATCCGGTTCGCCTCGCCCGTGCAGAACGGCGGGAAGTTGTAGTGCAGCGTGAACTTCTTGCTGTACTCCGGCAGAAGCCCGTCGATGATCTGCTCGTCCTTGCTCGTGCCCAGCGTCACGGAGCACAGGCTCTGCGTCTCGCCGCGCTGGAAGAACGCCGAACCGTGCGTCCGCTCGAACACCCCCACCTGCGACACGATCTTCCTGATCTGCTTGGCCGCACGCCCGTCGGCCCGGATCCCCTTCTCCGCGATCAGCCGACGCGTCACCTTCTTCTCCAGCCGCCGGTACGCCTCCTTGGCCTGCCCACGCTTCTTCTGCGTCTCCAGGAACTTCTCGTACGTCCCGCTCGCGTCCTCCTCGAAGTGCTTGGCCAGCATCGCGTCGCGGATCGCATCGACCCTCGCGCTCCGCTCGGCCTTGCCCGCGATCTGCCGCGCCAACAGCAGCTCCTTCTCGCACGCCTTCTTCACCTTCTCGATGATCGCCTCGGGCGGCAGCGTCGACTCCCACTCCGTCTTCTTCTGCCCCACCTTGGCCCGAAGCTCCTCGATCAGGTCGCAGATCTCCAGGATCGCCTTGTACCCGAAGTCGATCGCCGCCACCATCGACACCTCGTCGATTTCGGCCGCGCCAACCTCGATCATGTTGATCCCGTCCTTGTGCCCCGCCAGCACCAGGTCAAGATCCGAGTACTCCAGCTGCGTCACCGTCGGGTTCAGAACGAACACCGCGCCGTCATCCGTGTGGATCCGCCCGACGCGGATCGTCGCGATCGGCCCCAGGAACGGCGCATCGCTGATGTGCAGCGCCGCGGACGCCGCCGTGCCCGCCAGCACGTCCGTGTCGTTCTCCGTGTCATGGCTCATCACCCAGCACTGCACCTGCACCTCATCAATGAACCCGTCCGGGAACAGCGGACGCATCGGGCGATCGATCATCCGCATCGTCAGGACTTCCTTCTCATTGGGCGCGCCCTCACGCTTCCGGAAGCCCCCCGGGAACTTGCCCGCCGCCGGAAGCTTCTCACGGTAATCCACCGTCAGCGGAAAGAAGTCCAGCCCCACGCGCGGCTTGGCCCGCACCACCGTCGCCAGCACCGTCGACTCCGCGTACGACGCGATCACCGCGCTGCTCGCCAGCTTCGCCACCACGCCCGTCTGGAACGACAGCACACGCCCGCCGATCTCACGCTCGACCTTGACGAAACGATCACCCAGAATGTCAATCATGAATCCCTCTGCTCTGCCGGATTGCAACCGGCTTTGGGCGCGCCCCCCGGAGAATCCGGGCCGGCCACGCGTTTGACTCGGCTTCCGGGCACGCCAGAGGCAGGGGGCAAACGGCCGACAGCCTTGCTCGCCGCTCTTGGCAAGCACACGCTCGGACACTTGCCTTCTGCCGCTTCGGCCAGGGAAGCCATTCGCGGAAACCATCCCCGGCGACCCTCGCCGGGACCTCGCACCAACGCATGCGAACAACAAAGAGGCCCGTGGACGCTCGTCCACGGGCCCCGAATGATCACTTGCGGAGATTCAGCTTCTTGATCGTCTCGGCATACTTGTCGTGCTGCGTACGCGACAGGTACCGCAGCAGACGGTTGCGCCGCGAAACCATGTTCACCAGCCCACGCCTCGCGTGCGCGTCGCCCTTCTGCGCCTGCAAATGCTCCGAAACGTCCCGGATCCGCTGCGTCAGCAGCGCGATCTGGACCTCGGGCGAGCCGCTGTCGGCCTCGTGCCGACGGTGCTCAGGGAAAATCGCCTTCTTCTGATCGATGGAGAGGGGCATAGTCGGGTGATGCTCACTTCGAAAGGGCCTTCGGATCGACGAATAAAGCCCGGACCTGGGCCCGGGGTGAAGACAAGGTTAGGCCGGAAACCCCGAGGGGGCAACAAGCCGCCACCGACGCCTCGAGTGCCGTCAGCTCGCATCCCAAACCGCCCGTCCGGTGTCCTGGGTCCTCAAGTCCCCAACGTCGGCGTCCAGCGTGTCCGACCCCTCGCGCCAGTCCATCGCCCCACCTGGAGGACCCAGGACTCACGACCCTTGACGCCGCGCCTTCCCCCTCCTCCCGCTACCC
>CAZHKB010000372.1:0-2987 GCA_964533405.1 uncultured Phycisphaeraceae bacterium
TAGTTCGAGGCCGTTGATTCCGCCGCTGATCACGCTGTATGAGGGGGTGGTGCATACGGGCACGGGGGTGGTGGGCGCGCTCGTTGCGGCGCGGTTTGCGGAGCGGCGTGTGAATCGGGTGGACCTGATCGCGGCCCGGATGCTGGTGCTGGTGGCGATCTTCCTGATGGTGAAGAACACGAACATCCCGATCCCGGGTCGGATCGAGGAGCCGCTGTTGGCGGCGGGGGTGTATTACCTTGGGCTGCTGCTGGTGTTCCGGCTGCCGCGGTTCGAGACGGGGCTGATCGGGGGGGCGCACTTCTGTCTGTGGGTTTTGAGCATGTTGGGGCAGCTCATGTATGGGGTGAACGCGGCGGCGCCGGCGGCGGCGGCGGTGGGGCCGACGGGGGGGTGAGACGAGCAGGCGTTGCGTGCGCGGCGGTCAGGCCTGTGCCCGGGTTGCGGCGGCGAAGCGCCGCCTTCACCCGTGGCTCCACCCCGGCGTCGCTCCGGGACGGCGTGGATGCTGCGGGGGTGGGTGCGGAGGTCGCGACTGGGGGGCGCGGAGACTCAACCTGGCGTGTGGTCGGCGATACACTCGTGCATGCTCCGGCTGCTGATTCCGTTCGTGGTGCTGCTGCTGGCGGTGGTGGGGGCGGTGGTGATGGACCGCCCGAGGCCGCGGGCGGACTTTGTGTTCATCAATAGAGGTGATGTGACGACGCTGGATTTGCAGCGGATGAGCTGGCAGCAGGATTTGCGGGTGGCGCGGATGATCTTTGAGGGGTTGGTGCGGACGGACATTTTCACGGCGGAGTTTGAGGCCAGGCCGGGGGTTGCGGAGCGGTGGGAGACGTCGGCGGATGGGTTGGTGTGGACGTTCTACTTCCGGCCCGATGCGAAGTGGACCAATGGCGAGCTTGTGAAGCCGAGCGACTTTGTGTTTTCATGGAGGCGTGGGCTTCTGCCGGATCTGGCGTCGGATTACTTCAGTTTCTTTGCGTTGATCAAGGGGGGCCGGGGGTTCTTTGAGTGGCGGAACGGGCAGCTGGAGGAGTATGCGGCGCGAGCGTCTGGGGCGAGGAGCCAGGCGGCGGCGGATGGGCTGTGGGATGAGGCGGTGGCGCGGTTTGAGGAGATGGTGGGGGTGGTGGCGGATGACGAGGCGCGGACGCTGAGGGTGACGCTGGGGCATCGTTGCCCGTATTTTCTGGATGTGATGGGGTTCGCGTGCCTGTACCCGGTGTATCCGCCGCTGGTGCGGCAGTATGAGAGGCCCGACCCGATGACGGGGCGGTTGATCGCGGAGCACGGGTGGACCAAGCCGCCTTACCTGGTGAGCAACGGGGCGTTCATGGTGACGCGGTGGCGGTTCAAGCGGGATCTGTGGCTGGAGCAGAACCCGCACTACTGGGACCGCGCGAGCCTGTCGCTGCGGACGATCATGATGCCGACGATCGATGACCCCAATGCGCAGGTGCTGGCGTTCCAGACGGGCGCGGTGGACTACCTGACGGAGGCGACGCCGGCGTATCGGGGGGATCTGCTGGCGGAAAAGCTGGCGTTTTATGAGGAGCACCGCGAGGAGTACGAGGCTCTCAAGGCGCAGGGGCTGGACCAGTTCGAGATTGATCGAAGGTTGCCGAACGACCCGCGGGCGCATATTCATGCGGTGCCGTCGTTCGGGACGTACTTCTACAACTTCAACTGCCGGGATGTGCTGCCGGACGGGAGGGACAACCCGTTCAAGGATCGGCGGGTGCGGCGTGCATTCGCGATGGTGATCGACAAGGCGT
This sequence comes from uncultured Phycisphaeraceae bacterium, assembly GCA_964533405.1. Lineage (GTDB taxonomy): Bacteria > Planctomycetota > Phycisphaerae > Phycisphaerales > UBA1924 > JACKHA01. The sequence goes on from CAZHKB010000372.1 coordinate 1,779, forward strand.
CGATCGTGGAGGATGTGAGGAGGTTGACCGAGCCGGTGGCGCGGTCGCTGGTGCCCCGGGGGTCGATCGGGGGGTACACGCCGCCGACGGGGATCGCGTGTGTGTCGGATTTCGCGGAGGGGAGCCCGGAGCGGGCGGCGTGGATCGGCGAGGCGTTGGGGCTGCTGGCGGAGGCGGGGTATCCGGATCCGGCGAGGTTTCCGACCGTTGAGCTGCTGTTCAACAAGGATTCGGGGCATGATCTGGTGGCGACGTCCATCGCGCGGGACTGGGAGAGGTACCTGGGCGTGTCGGTGGTGCTGGCGATGCGCGAGATCAAGGTGGTGAAGGCTGACCTGCAGAACCACAACTACATGACGGCGCGGGCGGGCTGGTACGCGGACTATGGCGATCCCACGACGTTTCTGGATTTGAACCGGACGGGGGACGGGAACAACGACCGGGATTACTCGAACCCGGTGTACGACGGGCTGCTGGACCGGGCGGCGGCGGAGGCGGACGCGGCGGCGAGGCTGGGGCTGCTGGCGGAGGCCGAGCGGATCGTGGTGGAGGAGGACTTCCCGCTGGTGCCGTTGTTCCATTATGTGACGCTGATGATGTTCGATGCGCACCGGGTGGGGGGGATCTCTCCGCACCCGCGGAACGAGGACAACGTGTATGAGGTGGACGTGCTGACGGATGGGCTGGGGAGCAACGTGGCGCGGGTGTTGCCGGTGACGCCGGCGGCTCGCGCACCGGAGCCGACGGCGGCGGGCGCGGGGGCGACGCCATGATCGCGATGATCGTGCGACGGTTGCTGCTGATGCCGGTGATTTTGGTTGTGATCTTCACGACGACGCTGACGCTGGCGTGGGCGATCCCGGGCAATCCGTTGCAGAGGGGGGAGGGAAGGAGGCCGCAGCCGGAGGTGGCGCAGGCGATGCTGGCACAGTACAACCTGGACAACTACTGGACGTTCTACTGGTCGTACCTGGACAGCGTGACGGGGCTGAAGCATGTTCGGCAGACGCTGAACGGGACGCGGGCGCGGCGTGCGGAGACCGCGCGGCAGGAGGGGCAGGCGGCGGCGGAGCGGTATGTGTTCGACATGGGGCCGTCGCTGCACTATGTGGATCGGCGGGTGAACGAGGTGGTGGGCTCGGCGCTTCCGGTGTCGATCACGCTGGGCGCGCTGGCGATGTTGATCGCGCTGGTGACGGGGGTGGCGGC
>CAZHKB010000373.1:0-2986 GCA_964533405.1 uncultured Phycisphaeraceae bacterium
GATCGGCGTGTGATGCCGACTTGCGGCCCCGCCGCGGGGCTCGCCGTCAATCCCGGCAACCCCGGACGAAGGAGTTTTCGGTTCTTTCGTATACTCATGGGACAACTCCTTTCGAGAGGACGTGGCCGTCCCCGGACGGAAGCGTGAACGATTCTAGCGAGATCCGGCGAGCCGATTGACGCGGGGCCGCGATGAGGACCACTCCGCTCATCGGGGCTATGGCGAGGATCAGGTAGCCTTCCAGCCTGAGTTCCTCGGCGATGGTCCAGCCCTGGTAGGCGTCTTTGGGAATGACGCAGAGTTCGCCGGGGACGACGCCTGACGGCACACCGATCCACCCAGTCTGCGCGCCAGCGGACTTCACAAAGCCGCACACCCATTGCGAGGAAAATAGCCGAGACGCCGGGACGCCCTGGATCGGGTGTGCCTCATGGTCTGGTTCCCGCTTGCGCGGTGAGAACATGGGCAATGTACCACGGGTTTGCACCGGGTGCAAGCCGAACCCGAGAATGTCATGGAATCTTGCTGATTGGTCGGCAAGCGGTGTGTGGTCGGAGACTCCCTACCCGTGTTTCGGGACATGCGCAGGGTTGTTCGTGCGGGAGCTTGCGCTGCCCGCCTCGCAAGCGACAAATCCAGGTGTGGGGTCGGAGACCCCACACCCCTTGTCGAGCCGCAGCCTCACTCCCCCAGCACATCCGGCCTGAACATCTTGGTGCCCAGGGCCCAGTGCTTGTCGGTGAAGTTGCCGCCCAGGTCCACGGCCTTGGCTCGCGTCGGGCGGGCGGCTTCGATGGCGATGGTGGTTTTGGCGTCGAGGTTGTCGAGGATGCTGACCAGGACGGCCTCGGGGGTCGAGGGGATCTTGGCCGCGCCATATTCGGGGATGCCGTGGTGGCTGAGGATGATGTGCTGGAGGACGGTGAGCATGCCGGGGGGCAGGCGGAGGGAGTGGTTGCGGACGACCTGCTGGGCCTTGTCGTGGAGGATGATCGCGCCCTCGACGATGTGTCCGATGAGCTCGCCGCGATCGGAGTAGGTGAAGGTCTGGTCGAACTTGAGTTCGCGGGTCTTGCCCAGGTCGTGGAGGAACAGGCCGAGCACGACGATGTCGCGGTTGAGTTTGGGGTAGAGGGGGCAGATGAGGTTGGCCAGGTTGAGGAGCTGGAGGGTGTGCTCGAGCAGGCCGCCGAGATAGGCGTGGTGCATGGATTTGGCGGCGGGCGCGCGGCGGAAGTGGTCCATGAGGAACTCATCGGCAAGGTACTCGGCGGCCAGGGCCTTGGCGGCGGGGTGCTTCAGGGAGTCGAGCAGAGCCTTGACCTGCTCGAACATCTGGGCGACGTCTTTGGTGGTCGAGGGGAGCAGCTCGGCGATCTGCTCGGGGGTGGGCTCGATGGGGTCGATGGCGTGGATGATGAGTTGCAGGTCGCCCTGGTAGGCCTGGGTCTCGCCCTCGATGTAGACAAAGCCGTCGGTGGGCAGGCGGCGGAACTGGGCCTCATCGATGGACCACATGCGGCCGGAGACCTCGCCGGACTTGTCGCTGAGCAGGCAGCGCAGGTAGGACTTGTCGTTGCGGGTGCGGCCCATCTGGGCGTTGGAGATGGCGAACGCGCCCTCGATGCGCTCGGAGACACCAAAGTCGGCGATGTATCGGCGGTCGGGCATTGGGGGCTCCGGTGATCGAACGTGCGGGCAAGAGGGGAATGGATTCACCACAGAGGCACAGAGGAATGCACGGGAAGACGGGGAGGGATCGAACAGGCAAGGCAACCTGATGGCGGGTGAATCGACGCTGATTCTTGCTCGGACCCGGTCGCTGTGGGTGTCTCTGTGTCTCTGTGGTTGATTCTGATCTGAACGTCAGAGATTGAACAAGAAGTGGCAGACATCCGCGTCGTGCATGACGTATTCCTTGCCCTCCACGCGGAGCCGGCCCTTTTCCTTGATGGCCTTCTCGGTCTTGAGTTCCTCAAGGTCGGCGACGCTGTAGACCTCGGCGCGGATGAAGCCCTTCTCGAAGTCGGTGTGGATAACGCCAGCGGCCTGCGGGGCCTTGCTCCCCACCGGGATGGTCCAGGCGCGAATCTCCTTCGGGCCGGCGGTGTAGTACGACTGGAGCCCAAGCAGGCGATAGACGGCGCGGGCGACGGCCGCCAGGGCCGGCTCGGCCATGCCCATGCTGGTGAGCATCTCGGTGCGGTCGGGCTCGCCAAGTTCGGCCAGTTCGCTCTCGATCTTGGCACACACAGGGACGGCCTGGCTGCCCTGCTTGGCGGCGTAGGCCCGGACCTTCTGGCACATCGGGCCCTGGCCATTGAGGTCGGACTCATCGACGTTCATGACGTAGAGGACGGGCTTGGCGGTGAGAAGGCCCAGGCCGCGGGCGGCCTTCTGCTCGGTGGGGTCGGTGAAGGTGACGGTGCGTGCGGGGGTGCCGGCGTCGAGGACGGGCTTGAGCTTCTGGAGGACGGCGTAGCGGGCCATGTCCTCGGGGACGCGGCCTTTGGCGGCCCGCTCGGCCTTGCCGATGGAGCCGTCGATTGACTGCATGTCGGCCAGGGCCAGCTCGGTCTCGATGGTCTCGATATCGCGCATGGGGTCGACCGAGCCCTCGACGTGGAGGATCTCCTCGCCGCCGGCGGCGTTCTCGAAGCAGCGGACGACCTGCATGATGGCGTCGACTTCGCGGATGTGGGAGAGGAACTTGTTGCCCAGGCCCTCGCCCTCGCTGGCTCCGCGCACGATGCCGGCGATGTCGACCAGGCGGAGGGCGGCGGGGACGATCTTCTGGCTCTCGATGTGGGTGCGGATGATGTCGAGGCGGGGGTCGGGGATGGCGACCACGCCGACGTTGGGCTCGATGGTGGCGAAGGGATAGTTGGCCGCGAGCGCGCCGGCGGAGGTCAGGGCGTTGAAGAGTGTGGACTTGCCGACGTTGGGCAAGCCGACGATACCGGCTTCCATGGGCGGGGCTCCGGGG
>CAZHKB010000374.1:0-2978 GCA_964533405.1 uncultured Phycisphaeraceae bacterium
GGGCGCTGGAGCGGAGCCGGGCGGGTGAATGGACGCTGGGGATTGGTCGCGGTCGATCATGGGAGTTCACGCGGTGTCAGCCCGAGTTTGGCCGCGATCATCGTCGCGTGCGAGGGGACGGGGAATCATGGACGCGGCGATCGGTGCGAGCCGCTCGAAGCCGTGTACCGTAGGGGAATGGTTCAGCCCGCGGGGCTATTCCTTTCAGGGGAACGCGCGTGACGTGGGGACAACGCACGGAGCCTCACGATTCGGAGCATGGACATCGACGCGATCTTCACCACCACCCAACTCACCCGCCCCGTCATCGCCGCCGGGGTGCTGGCCCTGCTGTGGATCGGCGAGGCGATGGTGCCGATGTTCGTGGGGCGCACGCACCGCGCCGCCCACGCGGCCCGGAACCTGGCGCTGGCCGCGCTCAACGCCGTCGTGCTGGCGGTAATCTTCGCGGGGGCGATGCTCGCGGTGGGCGAGTGGGCGCGGCGGGAGAATGTCGGCTTCTTGCGGATCATCGCGCTGCCCGCGTGGGTCCACTGGACGCTCGCGCTGGTGCTCATCGACCTCTGGCAGTACGCCTGGCATGTGATGAATCACAAGGTGCCGGTGCTCTGGCGCTTCCACGCCGTGCACCACAGCGATGCCCAATTAGACGCCTCGTCGGGCATCCGTTTTCACGTCGGCGAGGTCGCGCTCTCGGGGCTCGCGCGGCTGGCGGTCCTCCCCGCCATCGGCGCGACTGTCGAGCACCTGGTCCTTTACGAACTCATCGTCACGCCCATCGTGCTCTTCCACCACAGCAACCTCCGCGTGCCCCGGCGGCTTGACCGCGTGCTGCGGCTGGTCATCGTCACGCCCTGGATGCACTGGGTCCACCACTCGCGGCTGCAACCCGAGACCGACAGCAACTTCTCCAGCGGCCTCTCGGTGTGGGACCGGCTCTTCCGAACCTTCCGCCTGCGCGACAACCCCAGCGCGATCAACCTCGGGCTGGACGGCTACGACCAGCACCGCTCGGCGACGCTGGCGGGGATGCTCGCCAGCCCGCTGCGAAAGAAGCCGGACGGGAAGGTGGAATAACCGGGAGGGGCTGGCTGTTCCCGAAGGCACCGGAGATCTCCGCCCATGCCGACTCCTACCACCACCGTTCTGCCCGCCCGCACCCCCGTTCCCGTCGCCGCACTCCTCGCGGTCGGCCTGACTGCCGCGGCCATGCTCGCCCTCGGCGGGTGCCAGTCCGACTCTAACTCGGGGAGCGAGCCCTCGGGCTCGTCCTCGCCCCCGAGTGGCAGCGGGAGTGCACCGTCGGGTTCGTCGCGTTGACTCTGGTGCACGCCTAAAGCACGTTGTGCCGCTGATGACCCGCCCGCCGCTCGCGTCCACGCGCGGCGGGGTGACAACCCGTGTTCGCTGACCAGCCGCTACTCGAGGGAGCCCCTCCGATGTCATTCCGCCTGAAGCTCATGATGCTCGCCTTGGTCCCCCTCGCCGCCAGTGCCGGGTACAAGCACCGCGGAATGCTCGCCGCGCACTCGGACCAGCAGCCCGTGCAGAGCGGGAGCGGCTCGCGTCCATCGGGTGCCCCGGCCCCCGAAGCGCAGCCAGCCGCTCCCGACGGCTTCACGCGTGTGCAGCGGCCCGGGTCGGTGGACATCCAGACGGAGTACAACCTCGCGGGGCTGACGATTCCCAAGGAGCAGATCCACACGCTCCTGCCGCGGGATGCGATCCCCGCGCTCACCGACCCAAAGACCGAGCCCGCCGACAAGGCCGAGTGGCTTCCCGACGACGCCCGCATCATCGAGATCGTCGTGGGCGTGGACGTGCTGGGCGTGCCCCTGCGCGTGCTGGACTGGCACGAGATCGTGAACACCACCCTCGGCGGCGAGCCCATCGCGGCGACGTACTGCCCGCTGTGCGACTCGGCGGCGGTCTTCTCCCGACGCGTAACTCCCCCGAGCCCGAACGGCGCCGCAGGCGATGGCAGCGGCAGCAGGCCGTCGTCCGCGCCCGCGCCGATCGTTCTGGAGTTCGGCGTCTCGGGCGCGCTCTACAACTCCAACGTGCTCATGTACGACCGCAAGGACATGGGCCTGTGGAGCCAGCTTGGAATGCACGCCCTGAGCGGCCCGCTCGCCGGGACCGCGCTGGAGATGCTCCCCGTTGAGGTCGTTTCGTTCGCGGCCTTCAAGGAGGCCCACCCCGGGGCGATGATCGTGAGCAGGGACACCGGGCACGACCGCGACTATTCGCGTTCGCCCTACGAGACGTACTTCAAGGACGAGGGACTGATGGTCCCCGTCGCGGGGATGGGCGAGGCGCTGCCGCGCAAGACGCTGGGCGTGGGCATCGCCGTGGGCGAAGGGGACCAAGCCAAGTCGTGGTTCGTGCCGTCGGGCGCGATCGGCGACGCCCGCACGATTGACACACCCGCCGGGGCGGTGGTGCTCACCACCAGCGAGGCCGGCGTTGCCGTCACCAGTGCGCCCAGGGGCGTGCGCACGGCGCAGACGTTCTACTACTCCTGGTCGGCGTTCTACCCCAAGACCATCGTCGTCACGCAGGCCCCGCAACTCCCGCCCGACGTGCAACCCGCAACTCCCTCGGCCTCGCCATCGGCGACAAAGCCCCCGACGTGACCGTCTCCGGCGTGGACGGCAAACCCGCTCGCCTCGCCGACCTCGACAACGACGGTCCCATCGTCCTCACCTTCTACTGTGGCGTCTGGCACCGCACCCAGCGGCACCCCCACGCCCGCGCCCGCTAAACAGCCCGGCTCGGGCAGCAAGCCCAGCGGGGTCCAGGCCGCCGCCCAGGCCCCCAAGGTGATCGCCCTGCAGTTCTACGCCGAGTGGTGCCCCGGCTGCAAAGCCCTCCAGCCCAAGCCCGACGAAGCCATGAAGGACGCGGCGGGGCAGATTCATCGCTTGCTCACGAGTGACCAAGCGACCGATCTTCGTATTCGTCCGCAAAACCGTAAG
>CAZHKB010000375.1:0-2972 GCA_964533405.1 uncultured Phycisphaeraceae bacterium
CTCCGGCAATGCCCGACGACGCCCCGCGTAAGGCACAACCAGTCAAGCCCCCTGCCAGCACCGCACCACCCGGCCCCGCCCAGCCCGCGCGCGCCGCGGGCAATCCCGCCGACCCCTCCGACAAAGACCTCGCCGCGCTCGCCGCCGCCGGCGATGACAAGGCCTTCGCCACCCTCCTCAAACGCCACGGGCCCACCGTCCGCGACCGCATCAAGCATGGCATCGGCAAGCACTGGCGCTCCGTCCTGGACGAGGACGACGTCATGCAGGTGACCTATCTGGAAGCCGCCCTCAAACTCAACACCTTCGCCGACCGCGGCGAGGGATCCTTCGTCGCCTGGCTCCAGCGCATCGCCGACAACAACCTGCGCGACTCGATCCGTGGCCTTGAACGGGCCAAGCGCCCCGACCCACGCCGCCGCGTGCAGGACAAGCCCGCCGGTGAGTCCTACGCCGCGCTGGTCGAGATCATGGGCTTCACCGTCACCACCCCCAGCGTGCAGGCGGCCAAGGGCGAGATGGTCAGCGAACTCGACAAGGCCCTGGCCAAACTCCCGCCCGATTACGAGAAGGTCATCCGCCTCTACGACCTGGGCGGCAAGGGCATCGAGGAAGTCGCCCAGCAACTCGGCAAGTCCCAGGGCGCGGTGTACATGATCCGCGCCCGCGCCCAAGAACGCCTGGCCGAGGTCATCGGCAACGAGTCCAGGTTCTTCAGCCGCGTCCGGTGATATGCCGCCGACTCGCGTGCCACCAACCGTGCAAGGGCGATCTCTGCGCCCTCCATCATCCGCACCGAGGAAAGCCGTAAACCCGGCTTGACTCGGTGCCGCACCGCCCATCACCCCCCTCGAATCGCCCTCTCCCTCTCCGCTTCCATCTCCCGCTTCCTCTGCAAATACACGTTCTCCAGCGACTCATCATCCACGAACACCAGCGCCTGCTCCCACGCGGCCTGCGCCTCCAGAAAGTTCTGCCGCCGCCCCTCGATCAACGCGATCGCCGCCCAGGCGTGCCCGTGCTGCTGTCCGGTCACCTCGAGCGCACGCCGGGCCGCCATCTCCGCCACGATGTCGTCGTAGGGCAGTTCCACCGGAGCCTCCAGCACCACCCACGCCAGGTCCGCCAGCGCGTCCGCGCTGCCGGCCAAAGGCCCCTCGATCAGTTCCTTCGCATACGCATACGCCCGCTCGGACTCGCCCATCTCCACGTGCAGCGCGTGGAACTTCCACACCGCGTGCTGCCCGAACCGCCCCGGAGCGATCTCGAAGATCTCCTGCAGCAACTCGACCGTCTTCTCCCGCTCGCCCGTGTTCCACGCCTCGACCGCTTGCGTCATCAACCCATCCGCCTTCGCCTGCTCCTCCTGCAGCCGCTGATACGCCCCCGTGTCCCACTCACCCTTCACCACCAGGTCCACCACCGCCTCCAACTGCGGGTCCATCGGGTGCCCGTGCCAGGCCAGCCGTCCCCGCCCATCCACCACGAACGAGTGCGGCACACCCGCCTGCCCGCTCGCCGTCATGTACCGCTCGAACATCAGACGCCTCGCGTCAAACGCCACGCCATAGCGCAGCGCGCTGCCCTGCTGCTCGATGAACGCTGCCACCGTCTCCACCGTTTCCCCCCGCTCCGGATTGTGCGAGGCGATGCCGACCACGCGGGCCTTGCCCTGCATCCCGATCTCCAGCCGCGTCAGCACCCGCGTCGCCTCCCCCGCCGCCGGGGCCCACGTCGCGAAGAAGTCCACGACGTACACCATCCCCTCCCCAAACTCGCCCACCGGCCCACCTTGCAGCCACCGCGTCACCTCGATCGCCGGCGCCGGGTCATCCAGCGCCAGCGTGGGCCCCACAATCGCCTCGCCATCGGCGGTCATCGTCGGCGGCAACACCGCCGGCCCCGGCGGCGGAGCCACGGGCTGGGCTTGGGGCTCAGGCCGCGGGTCAGTCCGCGGGTCGGGCTGCCCGACCGCCGCGGAAGGCCCCGCCTGCGACACCGCCATGCCCCACAATCCCAAGCCCACCACCACCACGCCCAATCCCGCCGTCATCGCCAGTCGCTTCACCCGGTCCATCATGCCACCTCATGTGCCTCAACTCCCGCCTCGAATCGGGCCTCGAACACCCACCGATCGCCCGAACTGTACGAGCCGCGCCCGCATAACATTGTGAAGACTCGGTTGGTCCCCCATGCCACGCTCCCACCCCGCACAGCGATACCTAGTCCTCGGACTCGCCACGAGCCTGCTGGTTCACGTCGGCGTCGGCGTCGTCGCGGGCGTCACGCCCGCCGGCTCCCATCGCCCCGACCACGCCGCCCAGGGCGTCGAGATGGCCCTGCTCTTCCCCGATCCCGACGAAGTCCCGCTCGGCCTCGAAGAGTCCGACGCCCAAACCGAAGCCTGGGTCGGCTTCCAGCAAGCCACCGACCACCAGGCCGTCCAGTCCGAAGTCGAGCAGTCCGCCCTCACCCCCACCCCCGCGGGCGGCCAGCCAACCCCGTCCTCCCTCGCCGCCACACCCTCGCCCGAGCAAGACTCACCCGCCGAATCAACCGCCGAGCCTGCTCACGAGCCGGCCAGCGAGTCGGCCAGCGGGCACGCCCCGGAAACCACCGACGCACCGGCCCAGGCCGCCGAACCCAACCACCCGCCCGACGTCACCGAGTTCCCCGCGCTCGAACCCTCCGAGCAACCGCCCGCCGACGCGCCCTCGATCCAGACTCCGCCCACCGATGCGCCCGAGCCCCTCCTCGAATCCGCCCAGGCCCCGTTGCTGTTGATCCCGACGCCGATCCCCGCGCCGGACCCCTTCCTCGAGATGCTCCAAGAGGCTCCACCCGAACACTCCGTGGACCCGGCCATCCTGCTCGCCGCGCCCCCACCGCCACCGCCCGCGGAACCATCTTCCGAGCCCTCGCCGGTCGCAACTCCCATCCAATCCGCTCCCGCCGAGCCCGAATCTCAGCCC
>CAZHKB010000376.1:0-2961 GCA_964533405.1 uncultured Phycisphaeraceae bacterium
CTCCGTCGACCGCTGCGAACTCGCCACCGTCCGCCACCGCCGGATCGGCCAGCTCTCCAAGGGCTTCCGTCAGCGCGTGGGCCTGGCCGCAGCCATCCTGCACGACCCGCCCGTCCTGATCCTCGACGAGCCCTCCAACGGCCTCGACCCCACCCAGATCGTCCACACCCGTCGCCTCGTGCGCGAGCTGGCCGAGGGACGCACCGTCCTGGTCTCTTCGCACATCCTGGCCGAGGTCGAGCGGACCTGCGACCGGGTGATCGTGATCGCCGCGGGCCAGGTCCGCGCCGATGGGCCACCCGCGGACCTGCTCCGCAAGGCCTCTGGCGGCGCGTGCCTCGTCGAGTACAAGGAGCCTGTCACCGCGAGCCTCAAGCCCGCCGACCCCGCCTGGCTCCGCGCCGCCCTGCCCGCGGCCCGTCTCTCGCCAACCCTTCTGCCAGACTTCTGGACCCGCGTCCGCATCGAGGGCCTGCCCGACCCGCGCGAAGCGATCGCGACGGCCGCCACCGCCGCCCGTATCCCCGTCCGCGAACTGCACCTGGAAACCCCGACCCTCGAGCGCCTGTTCATCGACCTGATCGAGTCGGAGGCCAGGGCGTGAACTCCAGAAGTCTCCACACCCGGAATCGATGATCGGTGCCCTCGGTGCCATCGCCTCGGCATCCCGCGCATCCGGCTCTCGACCCGATCTAGTTTCCTGGGACACGAACATGCCCCCGAGCTTTGTGGCCTATATCGATGAGTCCGGCGATGAGGGATTCGTCTTCCAGCCGGATCGGCGCGGCAGTTCGCGCTGGTTCGTGCTCGCCGCGGTTGTCACCCGACGCTCCCTCGATCTCGATACCGTCAAGCTCGTGGACACCCTTCGGACAACGCTCGCGTGGGAACGCCGCCCGCTGCACTTCCGAAAGTTGAAGCACGAGCACCGCATCCCGTATGTCGATCTGATCGCCAAGGCCCGCGTCCGCGTGCTGGCCGTCGCCGTCCACAAGGAGTCCATCCAAGAGCCGGAGACCTTCCAGCGCCGCAGCGTACTCTACCACTACGCGGCCCGACTCCTGCTCGAACGCGTCTGCTGGTGCTGTCGCGACCATCGTCGAGCCGCTGAAGGCGACGGCACCGCCGAGATCGTCTTTTCCAACCGCGCCAGCACGTCCTACGGCGACCTGCGCGAGTACTTCGCCCTCCTCAATCGCAAGAGCGAGGTCGGCGGCGCGGAAATCGACTGGAGTGTCATCGATCCCGCGGCCGTTCGATCCGCCAACCACGAGAGCATGATGGGCCTCCAGATCGCCGACGCCTGCGCATCATCCTTCTACTACGCGCTCCAACCAACCCCGCATGGCTTCAATGAGCCCAGATACGCGGTCATGCTCCGCCCCGTCGTCTACGCTCACAAGGGGCGTCGCCTCGGCTATGGTCTCAAGGTTTGGCCACGCGAAGCCGACGCGTTCGTGCAGCACGCCCCCGAACTTGCCTGGCTCCGGGAGGCGTATCCGTGACTCCTCCAATGAAAAAAGCAGACCCCGGGCTTCAGGATCCCACCCTCTCGGGCTGCCGTGGATTGCCACGACCTGAAGTAGTCCCCGCGCTTGCCTGCCTGCACACATTCTATCGACCAACTCACCCCAACTCAACAGGCTCAGGTACCCAACCATCCCCCATCGTCCGGTATTTCCGCCGCCCCACCTCGCTCCGCGCTGCCGTCCTCCGCATCTCTGTCCCACTTTGGTAACTTCCCCCGCCCCATGAACCTCCTCACCACCCTCACCCTCCGAGAGTTCGCCGCCTTCTTCCGGCTCCCCGTCGGCTGGGTCGTCATCGCGCTCTACCTCATCCTCTCTGGCGTCGTCTTCGTCGTCGGCTCACTCGCCCCCGGCACGCCCGCCACCCTCCGCACCTTCTTCGGAGTCTCAACCTTTCTCCTGCTGCCCGTCTGCCCCGCCATCACCATGCGCCTGTTCGCCGATGAGTTCCGCGCCGGCACCGTCGAATCCCTCATGACCGCACCCATCCCCGACTTCACGCTCGTCCTCTCCAAATACCTCGCCGCCGTCCTCTTCCTGCTCTCCATGCTCCTGCCCACGCTCACCTACCCCATCATCCCGTTCTTCATCAGCGACCCCCCGCCCGACCCCGGCCCCATCGTCGCCGGCTACCTCTCGCTCATCCTCACGGGCCTGCTCTACCTCTCCCTGGGCACGCTCGCCTCCGCCCTCACCTCCAGCCAGACCCTCGCCTTCCTCGGCACCTTCATGACCATCCTGGCCCTTCTCCTGATCTCTTCCATCGCCGCCGACCAACTCCCCCGCGCGTGGGGAGACGCCCTCCGCTCCCTCTCCATCTCCACCCGCGTGGCCGACTTCGCCCGCGGCGTCATCGACTCCGCCCACCTGGTCTACTTCCTCACCGCCTCCGCACTCATCCTCATCCTCACCCACGTCGCCCTCGAAAGCCGGAGGTGGCGATGAGCGACAACCCAGCGAGGCGGACGGGCCTTCCAGCCCGTCCTTCCAATGCGGCAACCAGCCCCTCGACCCAACGCTCCTCCGCCTCCCGCCGTCTGCGCTACGGCCTCTCCTCCCTCGCCCTCATCCTCTGCGCCTGCATCTCCCTGGCTCTGGCCAACCTCATCGCCCTCGACCCCCGCCTGCGCATCGTCGCCGACGTCACCGCCACCGGCGAGCACCGCCTCGCCCCGCGCACCCAGTCCGTCCTGGCCTCCCTCCCGCCCGGCTACGAGATCATCATCGCCGGCGCGGGCGACTCCGACCCCGCCGTCCGCCGTCGCGTCGCCGACGTTCTCGACTCCCTCGCCCGCACCAACCGCCTCACCGTAACCTGGATCGACGACCCCGCCGGTCCCGACTACGCCTCGCTCATCACCCGCCTGGTCGAGCGAGACCGACCCGCCCTCGCCACCGCCTCCACCGCCCTCTCCACCTCCGCCGATGAACT
>CAZHKB010000377.1:0-2914 GCA_964533405.1 uncultured Phycisphaeraceae bacterium
CTTCAACACCGACCAGGTGCAGCGGAGCGGATTGGCCGGGGGGCTGGGGTGCCGGATGACCGACGACGGCGGGGTCGTGCGCGATCGACGCCAGCGAACGGGGGTCGCGGGGCTGTACTTGGCGGGAGATGCGTCGAAGGACGTGCAGTTCGTGGTGGTGGCGGCGGCGGAGGGGGCCAAGGCGGGCGTGGCGATCAACGCGGAGTTGCAGAGGCGGGATCGGGACCAAGCGTGAGCGGCGACTCGGAGCGACGACTTGCCTCTATGCTGTGGACATGGAGCCCTCAGGCGCTTCGGCGACGGAACTCGATGTGCGGATGATGCGGCGCGCCCTTGAACTGGCCGAGCGGGCCGGGGCGATGGGCGAGGTGCCGGTGGGGGCGGTGGTGTATCGCCTGAGCGATCAGGTGGTGCTGGGTGAGGGGCACAACCGGCGGGAGGTGGACAAGGACCCATCGGCGCACGCCGAGTTTCTGGCGATGCTGGCGGCCAGCCGGGCGATCGGGGACTGGCGGCTGACGGGGTGTGGGCTGGCGGTGACCCTGGAGCCGTGCCCGATGTGCGCGGGGCTGATTGTGAATGCGCGAGTCACGCGAGTGGTGTACGGGGCGGCGGACCCGAAGGCCGGGGCGGTGCGGACGCTGTATGAGTTGGTGAGCGATGCGAGGCTGAATCATCGGGCGGAGGTGGTGGGGGATGTGGAGGCGGAGCGGGCGGGTGCGTTGTTGAGGGAGTTTTTTCGGAGGCTGCGGGGGGAGTGACGCAGAGACCACGAGGCGGTCCTTCCAGCCCGCGGGCAGGCACGCGGTGCTCACGGCGACGCCGTGGGCGTCGTGGCCGAAGGCCCGCTCGAAGGGCGAGCCTTCACCAATGCTCCCGTCGATGAGCTGGGCATCATCGGGCGATCTGAGGGTGAAGAGATCAACGTCCCGGGACTGGGTGAGCTCGCCGGGCAACGGTTGGGAGCGGGCGAGGACGGCCTGGGAGCCGATAACGACGAACTCCGTAGCGCCGGTGATCGCGGCCGAGGCCCGCACCACATGCTCGAGTTCATGCCGCCGCATCGCGATGCCTCTGCTTGATCTCCCAGACTTCGCGCGGGGAGAGCATCCCCACAAAGGGCGAGTTCTGGCCGAGGCGCTGGCCCCCGTCGGTCGTGGCCGGCATGAGCGCGCGGATCTGGTCCGGCGTGGACGTGTCGAGGATCGCGAGCCATTCCAGGTCGCAGCGCAGCAGGCCCGGGGATTGCTGGTGGAGGAGGATCCATCTCGCGAGGTTCTGGCGTGCCATGGCGAGCCAGTCCGGGCGCGTGGGAAGGGCGGCGGCGATGCGCCGGTGCATTTCCAGGCTCACCTCGTCCTGGAACTCGTGGCCAACTGCAACATCAAACGGCGGAGACGCGGGTCAATGAGCACGCGTCGTCGGCGTTCCCGCTCCTCTCACGCCGCCTGCAGCACCGGCTCGCCCCGGCGACGGAAGGCCGCGATCTCGTCGAAGACGCGGTAGAGCAGCACGCGGTCGGGGTCGGAGCCGACGAGCCACTCGGCGTAGCGCATGTCGTCCATGATGTCGTCGCGGAGGTAGGCCAAACGCTCGGCGGGGGTGTGCGTGCAGACCATGCAGATGCCCGCGGCGACGCGGCCGACGGTCATGGGGTTGGACTCGCCGGCCTCGAGTTCGGCCTGGAGGAACGCGAAGGGGTCCACCTGCGCGACCTCGCCGGATTCGCGCAGCAGCGCGTCGGCGTCGACCAGGGCGGCCAGGCCCAGGTCGTCCTTGCCCGCGGCCAGGCGGACGGAGGCGAGCCGGAGCATGGCCTCGGGCTCGTCGGAGAGGATGCGGGCGGCGGCTTCAAGCCCCGGCAGGCGGTCGGCGGGTTCCTGGCCGCAGGCGGTGCCGGCGAGCCACGCGCTGGTGACGCGGGCGGCGACGCGGATCGCGCCCGAGGGCGGCTTGCCGACGGGCCACGACTCGACGTGATCGACCAGCGCCTGGAGCGCGGTGACGACGGGGTGGGAGTCGGTGTTGGTCGCGGAGGCGACGGGCAGGTCGATGGGTCGGCGGCCACGGGCGCGGTCGATGGCGTCGAGGCGCGCGGGGTGGCGTGAGAGGGTGCAGGCGGCGGCGGTGAGAGCGGCGAGCACCGGGGCGTCGGCGGCGTCGACCGGCCCAAGCGTGGCGAGCGAGGGGTCGAGCCGGCCCGGGAAGACCGAGGCGTAGGCGATGGGGCGGCGCGCGCCCCAGTCGTACCACGAGGCATCGCGGCCCAACCGCTCGTGCGTGGCGATCTGGACGCGGGCGTCGGCATCGGCGGTCACGACGGCGTCGAGGGCGTGTCGCTCGCACAGGACGTGGTCGTCCAGGCGGGCATCACCCTGGAACCAGCGGAGTTCTGGGGCGTGGGGGTGATCGGTGAGCGAGCGGCGCACGCGGTCGGAGAGGCCGACGAGGGCGACGTGCGCGGGGCGTGTGGGCCAGGCGAGGCGGTCGTGCCACTCGCAGAAGCAGCGGGCGATGGAGTCTGAGGTTGAGGAGCGCCCGCGGGTCTGGGCGTGGAGCCACTCGACGGGGCGCGAGGTGAGGCGGGCGGTGAGCGAGGTGAGCGAGCCGGCGACGCCCAGCATGAGGTCGCCGCCGACGGAGGTGTCGCGGGCGTGGGTACCCAGGGCGGGGAGGCGGGTCGTGCCGAAGAGGGCTTGGTTGAGTGTGCCGGCGGTGCGAGAGGCGAGCCAGCGCGGGCGAAAGGTGGACCAGTGGATGAGGCCGAACACGACCGGGATGGCCCAGACGCCGGCGGGCAGGGCCAGGATGGGGTCGGCGAGCCAGGTCGCGCCCATGGAGTAGGCGGAGGCGACGACGCCGGTGGCCGCCAGGATGCCCAGTGCGGTGGCTGTGGCCCCGGCGGCGTCGCCTC
>CAZHKB010000378.1:0-2900 GCA_964533405.1 uncultured Phycisphaeraceae bacterium
GTGGAATTGACGGCGGGGCGAGCGGGCGTTAGTCTCCCCGCCCCGAACGCCGTCGGCGGGCCTCAGAGTTGCGGGTTTTGGATCAGTCCGGTCGGTGCTGTCGTATAAGATGCTTCTCCGTATGATTGCGGCCTTGGCGTTCGGGTGGGGATCCCCGGCCAGGGGGTCGGTGCCTGAGGTCGTGGGTCGGGCTGAGGTGTGGGCGTGGGGCGAAGGATCGCCCTGAGCGCCGGGTGGTGTGTCGGCAGGCCAGTGGGTCGTTTGTTCGGTGGGATTGTGGCCCGGACGTGCGGGCGAGTTGGTCCATCAGCGTGTCTTCGCGGCGTCGTCTTGGGGCCGCGTCAACATCAGAGTTTGGGAGCGCACCGTGGCAGAGCGGAACAAGTCGAGCGTGCTGTTGATCACCCTGCTGGGCGGGACGACGCTGGGGGTGATGGGCGGGCCTGTGGCGGGCAAGGTGGAGCGAGGGGCGTTGGCCCAGCCCGGGGCGGACCAGCCGACGACGGCGCAGACGCCTGGGCAGTTGCTGCGCGACTTTGTCCACTTCACGTTCATCGATCGGCCGGACCTGGCGTCGGGCGTTGCGGCGGAGCTGCTCGGGCGGAACCCGCCGGCCAGCGAGTTCGTTGACCTGGTCGAGGAGACGGGGGAGGACCTGAACCGGTTCCAGGAGGCGGTGCTTCGGCTGCAGCGGATGGAGGGCGGGCGAGAGGCCGCCGACGCGATGCTGGCGCTGTACTCCCAGGGCAAGCTGGATCGTTCCCGCAACGCGGACGAGATCGGCGAGGCGATCCGGATGCTGCTGGGTGACGCCCGTTCGCGGTTGTTGGCGCGTGAGCGGCTGGTTGCGGCGGGCGAGTACGCGATGACGCAGTTGTTCGAGCAGATGACGGCCCGGAACAACGATCGGATGCAGGCCGAGGTGCAGAGGCTGATCATCGACATGGGCCAGCAGGCGGTGATGCCGCTGTGCACCGCGATCCGCGGCTCGGACCCGGTGGTTCAGGAGCGGGTGGCGGACATGCTGGGGCTGATCGGCTATCGCACCGCGCTGCCTTATCTGTACGACACCGCGGCGGCGACGCAGGTCGATGCGGTGCGGCAGGCGTGCTCTCGGGCGATCGAGCGGCTCGGGCGCGACCGCAACGCGGACGTGGGCACCGAGTATCTGGTGCTGGCCGAGCGGTACTACGACGGGCAGCGCGAGGTGACCGCGTTCCCCGGTGAGAGCACGCAGCTTCTGTGGGTGTTCACGCCGGAGACCGGCCTGCGGAGCACGGCCATCGCGAGCCCGGTGTTCCACGAGGCGGTGGCGATGGATCTGGCGGTCCGGGCCCTGGAGCTGGACGGCGCGGACGCGTCGGCGACGGCCATGTGGGTCGCTTCGAACCTGTCGCGCGAGATTGACGGGCCGGCGAACTACGCGAACCCGGCGTATCCGGCGTCGCGTCGCGGGGCGGATTTCTACGCGATCTCGAGCGGGACGGACATCTCGATGCGGGTGCTGGCGCGGGCGATCGATGATCGCGATACGCCGCTGGCGCTGCGGGCGATCTCGGCGATGACGCAGACGGCCGGGGCGCAGGCGCTGGCGGGTCGCGTCGAGGCGGGGCAGTTGATCGGCGATTCGGATCGTCGCCCGCTGCTCGAGTCGCTGTCGTATCCGAACCGTCGGGTGCAGTACGAGACGGCGCTGGCGTTGGGGATCGCCCAGCCGCGCGAGGCGTTCAGCGGCTACGAGCGCGTGGTGCCGACGCTGGCGGCGGCGGTGCGTGATCCCGGCGCGCAGTACGCGGTGATCGTGGCCAGCGATGCTGAGCGGTACAACTCGATCCGCCGCATCCTGGGGGAACTGAACTATCAGGTGCTGCCCAACGTGATGCGGATCGAGGACGCGGCCAATGAGATCTCCGCGGTGCCGGGCGTTGACCTGGTGGTGACGAGCCTGACGACCGAGACGACGCGGACGCAGATCGACACGATCCGCCGCGATGCGAGGCTGGCGGCCACGCCGGTGGTGGCGCTGGTGTCTGGCGAGGGGTACACGGCCTTGCGGCGGGTGTACGAGCGCGACACCGCGACGGCGGTGCGGCCGCTGGGCGCGGGAGAGGGCGAGATCGTGGCGACGGTGGGCGACCTGGTGATGAAGGCGTCCGGCGGTCCGATCTCGCGGGAAGAGGCCCAGAGGTTCCGCGATCGGGCGATCTCGGTGCTGCGCGATCTTGCGGTGTCGGGCAATCCGGTGCTGAAGGTCGGCGACGCGAGCGAGAGCCTGGTGAGCGGGCTGGAAGAGGCGGACCCGATCACGCGCCTGCGGATCGCCGAGGTGCTGTCGTACGTGCCGACGGATCGTGTGCAGATCGCGCTGATGGACCTGGCAATGAGCGCGAACCTGTCCGAGCAGGAGCGCGTGCAGATGTTGGGTCGCGTGGCGGCGTCGGCCAAGCGGTACGGCAGCCGGCTTGAGGATCGCCAGATCAACCGCCTGGTGACGCTGGCGCGCTCGACCACGGCGTCGGAGGCGGAGGCGACGGCGGCGGCGGCCCTGCTGGGCGCGCTGAACCTGCAGAGCCAGAGCGTGGTGCCGTTGATCCTGGATTGAGTCCCGAGAGCCCCGAGCGCACGCAGAAGAGTGAAGCGACGCGATGAGCCGGGGCGCCTTGCCTCCGGCTTTTCATTGCCAATCGGGGCGTGCGAGACGGGCGGCGCGGGCTCCCACGGTGCGTACTGGCGAACCTCGGCCTCGCGGGTGATACGGATCGTCGTTGCGACTCGGGCGCGCCACCGATCGGGCTCTGGACAGTTGGTGCGGGTTGGCCGGTTGTGACCGAGGCACCGATCGCTCAACGCAGCGATCGGTGGCACGACGACGCCCGAGTTCCATCGCGAGTTTGTAGGAG
>CAZHKB010000379.1:0-2897 GCA_964533405.1 uncultured Phycisphaeraceae bacterium
GGTCCACGGCGGGTCGCACGAGACCGACACCCTCGCCAACCAGGTCGCCCACCCCCCGACGCGCCTGCTCAGCCCCTCGGGCCACGAGAGCCGACGCACCGACCCCCGCACCCTCGACCTCTTCACCATGGCTTGTGCCGGCAAGGTCAACACCCACGTCGTCGCCGCCCTCCGCGCCGCGAACGTCGACGCCGTCGGCCTCAGCGGCGTCGACGCCGGCCTCTGGATCGCCGAGCGCAAGTCCGCCATCCGCGCCATCGAGGGCGACCGCACGGTCCTGATCCGCGACGACCTCTCGGGCCGCGTCGTGTACGTTGACGCCCGCATCCTCCGCCTGCTGATCGCCGATGGGCGGGTCCCCGTCCTGTGCCCGCCCGCGATCACCTCCGACGCGGTCGTCGTCAACGTCGACGCCGACCGCGCCGCCGCCGCCACCGCCATCGCCATGAACGCCTCGCACCTGCTCCTGCTCAGCAACGTGCCGGGCGTGCTGGCCGACCCCGCCGACCACTCCTCACTCATTGCCTCCGCCTCCGCCGTCGGCCTCGAAACCATCCGCGCCGCCGCCCGCGGCCGCATGAAGAACAAGGTCCTTGCCGCCGAAGAAGCCATCAACGCCGGCGTCCGCCGCGTCACCATCGGCTCGGCCAACGGCGCCGACGCGCTCGCGCGGGCCTTGGCCGGCGTCGGCACCGTCCTCGAGCAACCGGGAGTTCCCGCGTGACCACGCCCGCCGATCAACTCGCCGCGGTGGCCTCGCCCACCCCCGCCGACGCCCGCGCGATCGACATCCTCCACCGCCTCGTCTCCACCCCCAGCCTCTCGGGCCACGAACGCCCCGCCGTCGAACTCTTCACACACCTCGCCGCCCAACTCGGCCTCCAATCCTGCATCGACGACGCCGGCAACGCCCTGGCCCTCCGCCCCGCCCTGGGCCCCGAACGCGCACGCATCATCCTGCTCGGACACATCGACACCGTCCCGGGACACATCCCCGTCCGAATCGACAACAACACACTCCACGCCCGCGGAAGCGTCGATGCCAAGGGCCCCCTCGCCGCCATGCTCATCGCGGCCTCCCAGGCCAACCCGCATCCGGGCGTGACGCTCGAGGTGATTGCCGCGGTCGGGGAGGAGACCGCCGCATCACCCGGCGCCCGCTTCCTCTCCACACGCCGCGCACCCGCCGCCTGCATCATCGGCGAACCCAGCGGCTGGGAAGGCGTCACCCTCGGCTACAAGGGCCGCCTCCGCCTCACCCTCGACATCACGGGACCGTGCGGGCACTCCGCAGGCCCAGACGCCTCGGCCTGCGACATCGTGACCTCATGGTGGCAAGCCGTCCGCCGCCGCCTCGAGTCCCTCAACGCCGACCGCTCCGGCGCGTTCGACTCCATCACGTCCTGCATCCTCGCCCTCGCATCCTCGGACGACGGCCTCCATCAAAGCGCCCGCCTTGCCGCTGGATTTCGCCTTCCCACCTGGATCGCCCCCAACGCCCTCGAACACGAACTCCCCGCGCTCACACCTCCCGCCGTTCCACCCGCCTTCACCGCCTCCCTTCACTTCGAAGCCCGCGAACCCGCCCACGCCAGCCCACGCAACGACCCCGTCGCCCGCGCCCTCTCCCACGCCATCCGCCAGCACGCCGGCACGCCCCGCCCCAAGCTCAAGACCGGCACCTCCGACATGAACGTGGTCGCCCCCCTCTGGCGCTGCCCCATCGCCGCCTATGGCCCCGGCGACAGCCGACTCGATCACACCCCCGACGAACGCCTCGACCTGGCCGAGTACCTCGCCGCCATCGCCGTCCTCCGCGCCGCCCTCCAAACCCTCTCAGCCGAACTCGCGCCCCCCCGCCATCAGCCGCAGGCCTGAGCGGCGGGCACCCCTCTCCACAACCCACTCCGCCCATCAACGCCGAAACGACGCGGCCGCACGCCCTCGTCGGCTCGCCGCGCGCCTGTCACCTTGTCTGCGTGGTTCACACCCAGGTCCCTTCGCCACGCGGCGACGGCACCCTCACCTCCCGCCGACCACGCACTCAAACACATCCTCCTCCGCCCGCCCGAACACCCGGGCGATCCGGAACGCCACCTCCAGCGACGGGAAGTACTTGCCCCCCTTGATCGCGTTGATCGCCTTGCGGCTCACGCCCACGCGCTCGGCCAGTTCCTGCTGCGTCATCTCCTTGTGCTCGAACCGCATCGCACGAATCCGATTCTTGATCTCAACCCTCGGGACTTTGCCCATGCTCACACCCCCCGCCGGGAGTACACCAGCCGCAGGGTGAACCCACGCGCCCCCGACATCGCCGGCGACAGCAGCAGCAGGTTGGCCGTCCCCGCGGGCCCGGCTACTTGACCCGCGTGTACGTCCCGCTCATGAACTTCGTCCACGAGCCATCCTCGTTCTGCGCCTGCGACCACATCGCACGCCGATCGGGGCCGTGGACCTCGTACACATCCTGGAACCGGGCCATCTTCTTCGGGTCGGTGAAGCTCGGCCCGGTCGTGTTCAACGGCAGAGACTTGCCGGCCCCGTCCACCTCGCCCTCATAGACGAACAGCGTCGTCATCGGCGACCCGATCCACGTCCCGACGTACTTGCCCTTCGCGGGGTCAAACCCCAGCGTCATCAGGTAACTCATCGGCCCCGCGCCGCCGGGCATCTCACGCACCCGTCGTTCCCGCGCCCGGCCCGCGCGGCGTCCCCGCCGCCCGCGCCCCAGCCGCTGCCTCCGCACGCTTCCTGATCCGATCAATCTGGTGGTCCCACAACTTCTCGAACTGTCTCGCCCACCTATGCACGGCCCTGATCCCCCCCGCCTCCACCCGGTACACCCGCTCTCGCCCACGCCGACTCACCGCCACCAGCCCCACCGCCCTAAGCACCGC
>CAZHKB010000380.1:0-2897 GCA_964533405.1 uncultured Phycisphaeraceae bacterium
CCACCGGCGACCGCGCGTCCGACACCGCCCCGTAAACACCCCCTTCACCCCCTTCACACTCGCGCGCGGCCCGAACTACGATCACACCGATGGCCAAGCGAGACTTCTACGAGGTTCTGGGGATATCCAGGAGCGCGGACGCGGACGAGATCAAGAAGGCGTACCGCGCCCTGGCCCGCAAGCACCACCCCGACGTCAACAAGGCCCCCGACGCCCAGAAGAAGTTCACCGAGATACAGGAAGCCTACGACGCCCTCTCCGACGACAAACGCAAAGCCCTTTACGATCGCCAAGGCCACGCCGGCCTCGACCCCGCCATGGGGGCCGGCGGCGGTGGTGCCGGTTCAGGCCGCGGGCCCCACTACTCCTGGTCAAACGTCGGCGGCCGATCCGGCGGCGGGCCGGAAGACGCCTCCGACCTCTCCGATCTCTTTGAGACCTTCTTCGCCGGACGCCGCCCGGGCACCCGCGCCAGCACCCGCCAGTCCCACACACGCCGGCACACCCCCGAACCCAGCGTCCACGACCTTGCCATCGACTTTCAGACCGCCGCCTCCGGCGGCACCGCAACCCTCGCCGTCGGCGGACGCACCATCGACGTCAAAATCCCCCGCGCCGTCGTCTCCGGAGCCAAACTCCGCGTCCCCGCCAACGCCACCGGCGAGGGCGACGTGCTCATTCGCCTCACCGTCAAGCCCCACGCCCTCTTCCGCCGCCGCGCCGAGGGCAAGTCCCTGGACCTTGAGGTCGACCTGCCCCTCTCCATCCCCGAAGCCGTCTTCGGCGCCCGTGTCGCGGTCCCCACCCTCGATGGCGTGATCGAGATGACCGTCCCACCCGGTGCGGGCGGCGGCAAGGCCCTGCGCCTCAAAGCCAAAGGCCTCGACAACGGCGCGGCCAAAGGCGACCTCTACGTCTACCCCCGCGTCATCGCCCCTCGCTCCGACGATCTTCCCAAAAAACTCCGCGACGCCCTCGAACGCGAACGCGACGCCTTTCCATCCCCTCGAACAGGGGATGAATGGGGTCCACGCCCCGCCCGATCGCCGTGACACCGCCCGGCTTTCCCCCACCGACCGACTTGACACAACCCGCTCCACAGGCGACAGTACATCCAAGAAAACCAGCGGCTCGGGCGGGCCCATCTCACCGTTGAGACCAAACCCCGCACCATCAGCCCGTTGTCATCGGGAAACCAACGCCGCCAACGCGGCCACTCGGTTCCCCCCACCGCCCCGGTCGCAACGACCGGCCATCGGAAGGGTTTCGCGGGGGCACCCCGGGCCACACCCCCGGCCAACGCCGCACCGCGGTTGACCGAGCACCCGGAGGGATCCCGAGGCGTGGTCAAGCAGCGTCACCAGATCTTTGCCGGACTGCTGGGCGTCATGGACGCCCTCGTGGTCGCGTCCGCATGTTTCGCCGCCTGGCTCATCCGCCACGCCTTGGTCGGTCGCTGGTGGCCCCGCTCCTGGGAGGAGTACTTCAAGGAACCACTGATCCTCCTGGCGGTCCCGCTCGTGCTCATGTCCATGCGATTCTTCGGGCTCTACCGCCCGCGCCGCGACCGCTCCCTGTGGTCCGAGCAAGGACAGATCCTCCGGGCTTCCCTCGTCGCCGTCGCCGGCGTCGTCGTCGTGCTCTGGGCCATGGACGCCGACTTCATCGCCACCGACCGCGCCCACGGCCGCGTCAACGTCATGGGCTTCGCCCTCGAACCCGGACGCCTGCAACTCGGCTGCCTCGCCGCGCTGCTCCCGCTTTTCGTGGGCGCCCACCGCGCCGGCTTCCGACTCATCCTCCGACGCATCCGCTCCAAGGGCCGCAACCTCCGCCACGTCGCGATCGTCGGCGTCGGACGCCTCGGACAGATCGCCGGACGCACCCTCTCCCGAAACTCCTGGACGGGCCTCCACGTCGCCTACTACATCTCCCACGAACCCACCGACTCCCGCCGCTCATGCCTCACCCGCCCCGTCCACGGTGGGCTCAACGACCTCGAACGCATCCTCGAACAGCACCGCGTCGACGCCGTCTACCTCGCACTGCCCAACTCCCGCGCCGCCGAGACCCCCGCCCTGCTCGCCCGACTCGAACGCTTCGCGGTCGATGTCCGCCTCATCCCCGACGTCCCCCCCCGCTACCTCCCACAATCCATGGCCGTCTCCGAGCTCGACGGCATGCCCATCCTCGCCTGCCGCGAGAGCCCCCTCTACGGCCTGGGCGGCTTCAGCAAGCGACTCATCGACATCGCCGGCGCGCTCGCGGGCCTCATCCTCTTCTCACCCATCATGCTCGCCATCGCCATCGCCGTCCGCATGTCCGGCCCCGGCCGCGTCATCTTCAAGCAGCGCCGCGTCTCGCTCGGCGGCGAGACCTTCAAAATCTACAAGTTCAGAACCATGTACCACGTCGAGGACGAACGCCGCGCCTTCGCCGAGCACGCCGCACACGCCGCCAACAACTCCCCCCACAACGTGGCACACTCCTCCGCCACACCCGACCCCGCGACCAAGCCTTGCATCCCAGGCTGGACAGCCCGCAACGACCCCCGTATCACCGCCGTCGGCCGCCTCCTCCGACGCACCAGCCTCGACGAACTCCCCCAACTCCTCAACGTCCTCAAAGGCCAGATGTCCCTGGTCGGCCCACGCCCCGAACGACCCGAACTCATCGAACGCTTCCGCGACGACTGGCGCGGCTACATGCTCCGACAGCACGTCAAGGCCGGCATCACCGGCTGGGCACAGGTCCGAGGCCTCCGCGGCGACACCGACCTCCGCAAACGCCTCCAGCACGACCTCTTCTACATCCGCCATTGGTCCCTGGGCTTCGACCTCAAAATCCTCTGGCTCACCCTCTTCCGCGGCTTCCTCCACCGCAACGCTCACTGACCC
>CAZHKB010000381.1:0-2890 GCA_964533405.1 uncultured Phycisphaeraceae bacterium
GCGAAGGTGCAACCGACACGCCGCCAGCGGCATTGTGTTCCTCGTGACGACCCTCGACGCACACCCCGCGGATCGCCCGCAAAGCACGCCGACCCCCCGGGCTCCGCCTCACGCCGGCGTTCATCCCGCCGGCCCCCTCGCCGCCGAGGCCGCCGCCATCAACGCCGCCCGCCTCGATCCCGCCGCGTTCCAATCCATCTACGACACCCACTACCGCGTTCTGGCCCAGTATCTCTACCGCCGCACGGCCGACGCCTCGCTGTCCGACATCCTTGCCGCACAAACGCTCGCCGCCGCGTGGAAGGCCCTGCCTCTCTTCCAGAGGTGTGAGGTTCCCATCCGCTGCTGGCTGCTCCGGATCGCCACCTCGGCACCGACGGGCAGATGCAGGTCGAGGTCCAAATGTCCGGCGCCGTCGATGGCAAGCAGACCGTCACGGTCGAGCCCACGACGGCCGACCCTGCCGTCACGCCCGTTTCGCCCAACTGACCAGTGGTTGGCCTCACGACACGGGCGGTTCGAGACGCCCCCAAGCCCCCGCGCGCCCGCCGGCCATCTGTGTCGTCCGGGCGTCGCGGCGTGACGGAGCAGATCAGAGAAACACCCGCTGGCCGCGACCCGCGCCTCGATGCTCCCCGCGCCGGGCGTTCCTCTGTGCCCGCCGTGCTTGGTTGGCGAATCCCCTCCCGGGCTTCACACCTGCGCCAAAACCTTGTCCCAATCCATCGCCTGTCCCGGCTCCCGCGCCTGCACCCATTTGACCCGCCCCTTGCCGTCGGCGCTCTTGCCGACGACCACTGTGCCGCGGCGGGTCGTGTTCATGTCCGCCCAGAACAGCCCGTACCCCTTGGTTACATGGCGATGCTGGTCCGACAGCAGGGCCTGCCCGAATCCCTCAGCCGCCGCCCACGCCTTGAGCACGAACGGCGAGTCGCACGAGACCCCCACCACCTCCGCCCCCTTGGCCTTCCACGACGCCATCTCCGCCGTCACGCACTTCATCTCCGTCCCGCAGGTTCCGGTGAACGCGAACGGGTAGAAGCAGAGCACGACATCGCCGCGTTTGACCGCCTCCGACAGCGTCCAGTCCTTCCGCGCCTGATCGGCGATCGTGAAGTCGGGTGCAAGATCACCAACGGCGAGCAGCGTGTCGCGAGGGGAAGGAGCGGGCATGTTGACTCCGTGCATTGCCGACGAGTGCCACCACGAGCGAGTGGCGACCAGATGCTAGCCCGCGATCCTGAACCAGCGAACCGGATACTTCCGCAGCGACTAGAATCAGGCTCAAATGGAGAACCATCGCTCGATTTCGCCAATCGCCGATGATCAGCGGCGGGGTCATCTCGTCGATCGGGCGAGCCCGCTGTTCGGCGTCGTTTGGGTCAACCCGGACCGTAAGTGGGGCACGCCGTGCTTTTTCGGCACCCGCGTTCCGGTGCGTGCGCTCTTCGATTATCTCCGCGCCGGGCCACCGATCGAGGAGTTCCTGGACGATTTTCCGGGCGTCACCGCCGACCATGTCGAAGCGGTGGTCACACTCGCGCCTGCGCGGTTTATTCCCAAAGGCAATGCCGCGTGAAGATTCTGCTGGATCACCGCGTGCCCCGGCGCGTCGCCCAGCATCTTACGGGGCATGAGGTCTCCACCGCGAGGCAGATCGGTTGGGACCAGGACCGCAACGGCCGCCCGATGCAGAAAACAGCCGACGCCGACTTCAACGCACTCCTCACCGTGGATGCGAACCTCGTCTACCCGCGGCCGCCGGGGCGGTTGCCGGTTGCCGTGGTCGTGATCAGCACCCTTTCCGACGACATCGGTGACATTCTCAAGACTCTGCCCGACGCACTGGCCGCCATGGCGATGCTCGAGCCCGGCTGCTTGGTCGAAGTTGGACACCGCTCGCGAAAAAAAACCCGGGATAGATGACCGCATCTCGATCGACCGCGCCACCTGAGCTGGCGGTGGCGCGGGGTTGCGGATAGGCTCAGCAGAGTCCCGCGTCAGGCAAGGAGGCGTCATGACCATGCCCGCAACGCTCAACGACCGATACGCCGCCGTCCGGGTCCGCGTGGCCGATGCCGCCCGCCGGGCGGGGCGCACCGAACAGGACATCATCCTTGTCGCCGTGACCAAAAACGCCGACCCCACCCAGATCAGGGTGCTGCTCGAGGCCGGGCACCGCGACCTGGGCGAGAACCGCCTGCCCACGCTGCTCCAGCACGTCGCCGTCGTCGACGAATACCTCGACCGCCTCCGCGTCCTCTCCGGCACCCGCGACGCACGCGAACGCGCCAGCGCCGACATCCTGGGCGACCCCACCCGCGGCCCCGCCTTGGCCGTCGCAACGCCGGGCATCGCCCCCGTCCGCTGGCACATGATCGGCCACGTCCAGCGCAACAAGGCTAAAAAGGTCGTCGAGTGCTGCCGCCTCATCCACTCGGTCGACTCGCTCCGCCTGGCCGAGGAAGTCCAGACTGTCGCCCTTCGCCGCGACGCGGTTGTCGACGTGCTCATCCAGGTCAACTGCTCGGGCGAAGACCAGAAGTCCGGATGCCCCCCGGCGGCCGCCTCCGCCCTGGCCGAGCAGATCGACACCATGGTCAACGTCCGCGTCCGCGGGCTGATGACCATGGCCGCCGCCGACGCCACAGATTCCGAACTCCGCGCCACCTTCGCCCGCTGCCGGCACCTCTACGAGGACATCGTCCCCCGCCGCCTGGCCGGCGGAAAGTTCAATCTCCTCTCCATGGGCATGTCTGGCGACTTCGAGATCGCCATCGAGGAGGGGGCCAACATCGTCCGCGTCGGCTCGGCCATCTTCGGCGACGCCCTGGTCGAAGACGAGAACGACGAAGAAGACTGAGCCAGACGGCGCGTCCCCGCCCCGGGT
>CAZHKB010000382.1:0-2873 GCA_964533405.1 uncultured Phycisphaeraceae bacterium
GTAGACAGCGGGTGGGTTGGCGATGCGGGGGGTTGGGCGCGTCGGACCCACGGGCAGGTGAACCGGGCGTGGCGTGGGGCGTACCACCCAACAGCCGGTAGACTGGCGTCGGTTGCTCCCAAGGAGGTTGATCATGCTCACTCGCTTCCGCGACATCGTGCCGTCGGCCTCGTTGGGTGCTGCCATCGCGGCGGTCTTGGTTGCCGGCTGCTCGAGCAGCTACCGCCCGGCCTCGATCAGGGCCGAGGGCGACACCTATGCCATTGTGCCGACGACCACGATGGGGTTGCTCGAGGGTCGGGCCACGGTGTCGATGCCGATCCCGATTCCCGGGCGCGACACGGTGCTGGTGCCGTTCTCGATCGAGGAGGCCAAGCGGCCCGGGCAGGATCGTGATCCCTACACGCGGGGCGGCTACGCCAACGAGGCGCACGAGACCACGCCCTGGCAGACCTCGACGTACAACGGGGGTGCGGTGCGGTGGCACAACGCGATCGTGCGGGTGCGCAACACCGACGAGGAGTGGCTGATCCTGGATCGGCGGGGCGTGATCGGGTGGTGGATGGCGGTGGGGCCGCCGATCGACCTGCGCCAGAAGCCAACGGAGACGGACGCGCTGGTGTTTCTGGCGACCGTCGAGGACAGCAACCGTGACAACCTGCTGAACGACAAGGACGCGACGGTGGCGATCGTGACCGATGGGGATGGGCGCAACCCCCGGACGGTGACGCCCGCGGGGTCGCAGGTGTGGAACGTGACGTACGACGCGGGGTCGCGGCGGCTGTTCATGTATGTGGTGCGGGACACATCGGGCAACGAGCGGTTCGGGCCAGAGGACCTGGCGGTGCCGCACTCGCTGACGCTGGGCGATGGGGCGAGCCAGGCGATCGTGACGGACTCGGCGATCGAGCGTGCGCGGCGGATTCTGAGTTTGCCGGCGGGGTATGCCGTGCCGTGATGCGGTGTGGGGGACGCGAGGGGATCGGGCGCGGGTGGCATAAGTTGCTGCATTGAGCGGCCATGCCGAAAGGCCGATCGCGTTGGATCGATCGGCGTGCGTGGGGCGAGCCACAAGCGTGCCCCCCGCCACCCAGACTCATCCCATCGCCATGTTCATCAGGAACTCGGCATTGGTCTTGAACTTCTTGAGCCGCGTGCGGAGGAGTTCCATCGCCTCCACCACGTTCATGTCGGAGAGGACCTTGCGCAGGCGGTGGACCAGCTCGAGCTCCTTCTTGTCCAGCAGCAGCTCCTCGCGGCGTGTGCCCGAAGCCCCGATGTCGATGCACGGATAGATCCGCTTCTCCATCAGCTTGCGGTCCAGGTGCAACTCGCTGTTGCCGGTGCCCTTGAACTCCTCGAAGATCACCTCGTCCATCTTTGAGCCCGTGTCCACCAGCGCGGTGCCGATGATCGTGAGCGAGCCGCCGCCCTCGATGGCGCGGGCCGCTCCGAAGAACTTCTTGGGCTTCTGCAGCGCGTTGGAGTCCAGACCGCCGGTCATGATCTTGCCCGAGTGCGGCATCTCGGCGTTGTAGGCGCGGGCGAGGCGCGTGATCGAGTCCAGGAAGATGATCACGTCCTCGCCGAACTCGACCATGCGCTTGGCCTTCTCGATCACGACCTCGGCGACCGCCACATGCCGGCCCGAGGGCTCATCGAACGTGCTGGCGACGACCTCGACGGAGGCGTCGGAATGCCGCTTGAAGTCGGTCACCTCCTCGGGGCGCTCATCCACCAGCAGCACGATGATCTTGACCTTGGGGTTGGTCTTGGTGATCGCCTGGGTCATCTTCTGGAGCAGGACGGTCTTGCCGGTGCGGGGCGGGGCGACGATCAGGGCCCGCTGGCCCTTGCCCACGGGGGCGACCAGATCGACGATACGGCACTCGATCTCGTCGGGCCCGGTCTCGAGGATGAACCGCTCCTCGGGGTGCAGGGGCGTGAGCTCCTCGAAGGGGGTCATGTCGTGGATGGTCGTGGGGTCGCGTCCGTTGACCTGCTCGACGCGGAGCAGCGCGAAGTAGCGCTCGCTCTCCTTGGGCGGGCGGACCGCTCCCTTCACGACCATGCCGCGGCGTAGGCCGAAGCGGCGGATCTGCGACGGGCTGACGTAGATGTCGTCCGGGCCGGGCAGGTAGGACTGTTCGGGGGATCGGAGGAATCCGAACCCATCCTGCATGATCTCGAGGGTTCCATCGCCGAACATGAGGCCCTGCTTCATGGCGCGGGCCTTAAGCAGCTTGAAGATCAGGTCCTGGCGCGGGATGGCGTGGGGGTCGGCCAGGCCCTCGCGCTCGGCGAACTTGCAGAGTTTGTCCAGCGGCATGCGCTGGAGCTCGCCGATGGAGATGGCCTCCTTGAGCAGGGCCGGGTCGGCGTTGGCGGCCATGCGTTCGAGCTCTGCGGCCTCGCGTTCGAGGTCTTCGTCCGAGGGCAGGCCGTGGGGCAGGTAGCGCTGACCGCCGCCGCCGCCGCCGCCGCGCTTCTTTTTGCGCTTGCGGCGTCCGAGGCGCATGTCGCTCATTCCGCCGCCGCCGGCGCCCCAGGGGCGTGGGCCGTCACGGTTGTCGGGTCGGGAGTCGCCCCGGTTGTCGCCCCGGTTGTCGGGCCGGTTGTCGGGCCGGTTGTCGAAACGACTGTCGCGTCGTTCGCCGCCCGAGTCGGGACGGGAGTCTGGACGCCGGTCGATCGGGCGTGCGTCGCCGCCGCCTGAGGGCGCTCCGGTGCCTGGGCCGCTCGACCCCGATGGAGCCGGCGATGCCGGAGCGGGCCTGGGCGCGTCGTCGGTGGTGCGGATGGGCGGCCTGGGCGCGGGCACCATGGCGGGCACGCCGGCGGGCTTGGGGGCCGGGGCCATCGCGGGGATGACG
>CAZHKB010000383.1:0-2866 GCA_964533405.1 uncultured Phycisphaeraceae bacterium
CACCACCCCCGGCCCGCGCCCCTCCGCGGCCCTGCCCGATAAAACCCTCCTCAAGTGGCTCTACGACATGCAGCTCATCCGCGAGTTTGAGCTCCGATGCATGCAGCAGTACCAACAGGCCAAAATCGGCGGCTTCTGCCACATCTACATCGGACAGGAAGCCTGCGCCGTCGGCACCATCGGCTCCACCAACAACGACGACCCCGTCGTCACCGCCTACCGCGATCACGGACACGCCCTCGCCCGCGGCATGTCGCCCCGCGCCTGCATGGCCGAGATGTTCGGCAAACTCGCCGGATGCGCCAAGGGCAAGGGCGGCTCCATGCACATGTTCGACAAGCCCAACTGGCTCTTCGGAGGCCACGGCATCGTCGGCGCCCAAACCCCCCTCGGCGCCGGCTTGGCCTTCGCCGCACGCTACGAGTGGGAAGTCCTGGGCACCGGCCCCAAAAAGGTCTGCCTCTGCTACCTCGGCGACGGAGCCCTCAACCAGGGTGCCTTCCACGAGGCCCAGAACCTGGCCGGGATCCTCAACCTCCCGGTCATCTACATCGTCGAAAACAACGGCTACTCCATGGGCACCTCCATCGAGCGCGGCACCACCATGGCCCATGACCTCTGCCTCAAAGCCGCTGGCTACGGCATCAAGGGCATCCAGATCGACGGCATGTCCATCCTCGACATCTACGACCAGTTCAAGCCCCTCGTCGATGAATGCCGCGACCTCCAACGCCCCGGCTTCGTCGACCTCAAAACCTACCGCTACCAGGGCCACTCCATGTCCGACCCCCAGAAATACCGCGGCAAGGAAGAGGTCGACAAGTTCAAGGAACGCGACTCCATCGCCAACCTCGCCAGCCACCTGATGGGTGCCAAGGACAAGGGCGGCCGCGCCTGCTTGACCGAAGACCAGTGGAAGAAGATGCAGGACGACATCGCCGAAATCGTCCGCGACTCAGTCGAGTTCAGCGAAAACGCCGACGCCCCCGACGCCAGCGAACTGTTCTCCGACGTGTACCTCAACCCCGAGCCGAATCTGAGCCCGACGGCGCAGTACACGCGCGGGGCGAAGAACCCGTTGCTCTGAACCGGTGGCGTGCTTGCAGCTCTGGGCAAGCGTGCTCGCCACTCCGGCTGGAGCGCCCCACCCAAGAGCACGCTTGTGCAGAGCCACAAGCGTGCCACACGCCGCAATCACGGACCGTCGTCACCAATGCTCAAGAAGTCGCCGTGGCGATCCTGTGCAACTCGGATTCCAGCGCGGCGATCTGTCCAAGCATCTCTTTATCGATACGAGCTCGGCGGGTGGCCCGCGTCGCCCCGGGGTGCCACCAGTCCGCGGAGCTCTGGCCGCGCGACTGGTGCGAACAGTCTTTGGCGCGAACACCGCCCTTGACCTCCCCCGTCCGATGCACCAGTTGTGCCCCCAGAGCCGGCTGGCAGCCCAAATCGTCCGCGCCGGTGGCCAGTGGCCCGAGTCGGGGTGCCTTGGCCACTGCTCTGCACGGCTACGCTGAGCAACCGGCATCCCCGAGGGTCCGGGCGTCCCTCGCAGAGCCACGCAACGCCGTGGCCATGCCTCCCATAGCGCAAGTTTCACAACATTCCGCTTGTTAAAAAGGGGGGGGACGGTACCGTGTGGGGCGAGTGGCGTGCCCTCTGGAGCTCCAGGAGGCGGAGAAACAACCA
This sequence comes from uncultured Phycisphaeraceae bacterium, assembly GCA_964533405.1. Taxonomy (GTDB): domain Bacteria; phylum Planctomycetota; class Phycisphaerae; order Phycisphaerales; family UBA1924; genus JACKHA01. The sequence goes on from CAZHKB010000383.1 coordinate 1,690, forward strand.
AAGCGGACGCCGCCCACACGACAGGGTGTTCGGAGGAGCTCTCTCGTGTCGATCCGCACGCTCTCGCGTTGGTTTCCCTCCAACCTCACCTCATCGTTCCGCCCGGCGATCCACATCGCGGCGGGTGCAGCGATGTGGCTGACCTCCGCCGCCCACGCGCAGTGGACCGTGACGAACCTCAACCCCACCGGTGCCAACTTTTCCGTCGCGTATGCCGCACCATCCGGCACGCAGCAGGCGGGCGTGGTTGGCTTCGGCAGCGGCGGGCCTCGCGCCGGCATCTGGAGCGGCACGGCGGCGTCCTGGATCAATCTGAACCCCGCGAGCGCGGCGTATTCCGAGATTTACAGCTCGACCGGCACGCGACAAGCGGGCTACGCGCGCGTGAGCAATGCCGATCACGCCAGTGTGTGGAGTGGCACGACGGTTTCGTGGATGGATGTCAATCCCGCGGGTGCTTCAGAATCCAAGGCGTACGCCGCAGCGGGCACCAGGCAGGTGGGCTTTGCCCGCATCAGCAACGCGCCTCGGGCGGGCCTATGGAGCGGCACAGCAGCCTCTTGGGTCAATCTCAACCCCGCCGGCGCGACCGAGTCCAAGGCGTTCGGGGCCTCCGCAACCCAGCAGGTGGGCGCCGCCCTCTTCGGTACGACGGAGCGCGCAGGACTGTGGAATGGCACGCCGGGGTCGTGGGTCAGTCTTCACCCGGCCGGGGCTGGATCATTCTCCGCGGCGTACTGCACGACGGGCACGCAGCAGGCAGGACTTACGGAAGTCGGCGGCAGTTTGGTCGCGAGCCTGTGGAGCGGCACGGCAGCGTCGTGGGTCAACCTCAACCCCGCCGGGGCGACGGATTGCCTTGTGAACGGCATGTTCGGCAACCAGCAAGTGGGCTACGCCAATGTCGGCGGCGTCGGTCGCGCCAGTGTGTGGACCGGCACGGCGGGCTCATGGGAAGACCTCTCGCTCGCGCTCACGGGTTCATGGGGCGACACCGATGCGCGAGGCATTTGGAGCGATGCGACGACCACCTATGTCGTCGGCTCCGGCATCAACAACGCAACCGGGAACTACGAGGCCCTGCTCTGGTCTCGCCCATCGTGCCGCCCGGACCTGACCACGACCGCCATCCCCGGCTCGCCCGGTTACGGGGTGCCCAACGGCGTGCTCAACAACG
>CAZHKB010000384.1:0-2865 GCA_964533405.1 uncultured Phycisphaeraceae bacterium
CCCGTGGCCCCTTCGCGCCGCCACCCGCCCACGCCTCGACCCGCCCGCCACCTACTTCACCCTCTCCCAAGCCGGGCTCGAGCTCGACCGCCCCATCGCAGGCCTCACCCGTCGCATCCGCGTCCTCACCGGCTCGCTCGGAGAGTCCTCCAACTCCCTGGTCTATTGCGACGAGCGCGGCTCCATGCTTGTCGATGTCGCCACCAGCCCCTTCGGGCGACGCATGGTCGAGGACGCCCTGGCCGTCGGCGGACCCTTCGGCGACCGCGGGCCCGAGTCGGGCCTCGACGCCATCGTCGTCAACACCCACCACCACATGGACCACACCGGCGGCAACTTCGCCCTGGCTGACTTCGGCCCCCGCCCCATGCTCGCCATGCACTCCATCGCCGAGCAGCGCGTCCGCTCCAGCATCGAGCGCTACCGCCAGCAGGCCACCTCCGCCCTTCGCGGCCCCGAGTCGCTCCCCCAAGGCCCGCGCCGCGACTTGGCCATCGCCTCTGCCCGATCCTTCATCGAACGCGCCGCCCTGCTCAGCCCCGACGACTTCGGCCCCACCCGCGCCTTCAACGAGGAACGCTACGAACTCCCCTGCGGCACCTCCACCGTCGTCCTGCACCACTTCGGCCCGGGCCACACCGACAACGACACCGTCGTACAGTTCCCCGACGACAACGTCATCCACTGCGGCGACCTGCTCTTCTCAAAGATGCACCCCTACTTCGCCGCAGATTCCAACGCCACCACCAAGGGCTGGATCAACTCCAACCGCCGCATGACAGAACTCTGCGACGACGCCACCGTCCTGGTCCCCGGGCACGGCCCCGTCTGCGATCTGGCCGAACTCCGCCGCCAACTTTCCTACCTCGAGCAACTCTGGGACGCCGTGAACGCCGAGGTCGCCAACGGCACCACACGCCAGGCCGCCGTCGCCATGACCTGGGACTTCATGGCCGGGCTCGAACGCCCCGAACTCGCCCAGCGCGCCATCGGCTCCACCTACGACGAGATCAGCGCGGCCCCATGATGCGATCCCCGGGTGCCAACGGGTCGCGGGCCTCCGGTCCCCACGTTCAGCACTTCCACCTGGCCCCCCTCTTCGCCGCGCCCCCGTACCATCGCCCACCAGCATGCCGCCCCTTCTCGTCCAACTCTACCAGCGCAAGCGCATCATCAACATCAATCTGAACGTGATCGCCGCGGGGCTGCTGGCGATCGCGTGCACCAAGGGCGTGATCTGGCTCAGCGCCCTGGTCATCCCCCACCACCAGCACTGGGTCTTCACCACCATCGCGCTGGTCTGCGACATCATCTTCGACGTGGTCATCTACTACGTCCTGCACTGGTGCGCCAACCACTGGCGCCCGCGCCGCAAGAAGAACTCGACCCAGCCCAAACCCCCGCCCTTCCTCAAGGACGCCAGCCTCGTCCAGTTCGAGCGGGCCCTGCTCGCCCCGATCTACTACCTCCTCGCCGGCGCCCTCATGCTCATCCTTCAGGACCTGGGCTGGACCCCCGGCTGGGCCATGGTCGGCGCGTTCACCAGCGGCCTCTTCGCCACCCGCTTCCTCCACACCGCCATGGGCCTGTACACCGGCTCCTTCAAGGACCTGCCCCCCATCGGGCCAGAGGGCGATCACATCATCGCCGCCAAGCAGGCCGACGAGCCGCCGACGCCCCCGCCCGCGCCAGCGCCAGAGCCGCGTGCGTAAGCACGCGATGTCTCCTCCCGGTGCCCGCCGCGTCTCCGCATCCCATGCTTCGCCTACCGTTCCGCTCCACATGTCAGAGACGCGCACACCTCTCTATCACCCCCACATCCGCGCCCTGCGCCCGTCCGACGACCTCTCGCTCGTCACGCGCCTGCTCCACCGCGCCTACTCCTCGCAACTCAATCTCGGCCTTAAGCCCCTCGCCGGCCGACAAGACGACGCCATCACCCGCCGACGCTGCACCTCGGGCGTCTGCCTCCTCGCGTTCGAGGGCCTGCCCGACTTCACGCCCCCCGCCGACCCCGAACGCCTCGCAGGCACCATCCTGCTCCAAGAAGTCGAGCCCAACGACATGCCCTCGCTCTTCCACGAGCCCGACGTCGCCCACTTCTCCCAGTTCGCCGTCGATCCCGACTTCCAGGGCCACGGCGTCGGCGAGGCCCTGCTCCGCAGCGCGGAAGGCTTCGCCATAGGCCGAGGCTACAAGCGGCTGGCCCTCTCCATGGCCGAGCCCGACGCCGACCTCCGCCGCTACTACGAAAAACGCGGCTACTGGCTCCAGGAACCCTGGCAGTGGCCCTACACCAACTACCGCTCGCTCCTGCTCTGCAAAGCACTCGCGTAACGCGAAGCCTCCACCGCCAACAGAACCGTCCGCGCAAGCGGTCGCCCACCTCGCAACCACCGCGGCACCGATTCGCCCGCCGCCCCTGGTCGCTTCGCGCACACCCCGGCGATCGGACCGGGCTTGGCGATTCGCGCGAACACTACATCGGTTCGCCCACCACCAACGGCTCCGCGCCCTCTCCCGGCACCACACTGAACCTCTTCATCGCCCACGCCGCGACCGCCAACCCCATCGCCGCCAGCACCGCCGCCACAAGGAAAGACGCACCCGGCAGGTCAAACGGTGGATGCTCCGCGATGAACACCGCCAGCACGCTGGCCGCGATCAACGGCCCCCCGATCTGCGCGATGCTGTTGGCCCCCGTGATCGCCCCCTGGATCGAGCCCTGCTCATCGCCACGCACCGCGCGCGTGATCAACGCCTGAAACGCTGGCTGCGCCACCCCGCCCACCGACGCCAGCGTGATGATCGCGAAGATCATCCACCCCTCCGTCGCCAACCCATAGCCGATGTACGCCAGCACGC
>CAZHKB010000385.1:0-2864 GCA_964533405.1 uncultured Phycisphaeraceae bacterium
GGGATGGGCGGGCCGCGGGATCGAGGGGTCGCGGGCCTCCGGCCCGAGACCAGATGGGAGACTGGGCACCCCTCTCGAGCGAAGCATCAGAACTGGAAGTAGATGAACTCGACGGACTCACGCACGCCGAAGACGGTGATGATGGCGAGCATGAGGGCGTAGACGGGGCCCTTGACCAGCGGGTGCATGCGGGCGGGGGCCATGAGGTCTCGGGTGTGGTGCTGGATGATCTGGACGAGCAGCAGCGGGGCGATGACCCACGCCAGAGGGATGAGCATGGCCAGGGTGCCGAGGCGCTGGCCGGACGCGGCCTGAACGGTTTGCGTGGTCTCGAAGCCGACGCTGGTAAACATGCCCCAGATCTGCTGGGTGCTCGTGGAGGCGGGAACGCCGGGAGCCGCCTCGACACCGACGGCGCGGAAGATGACCCATCCGATGAGGGTCAACACGAACATGATCGACATGGCAAGGGTCGTGTTGAGGAACCCAGCGATGGTCCGTGGCGGCGAGGCGTCGAGGTCTTTGGGGGTGAAGGGTCGGTAGAGGATAAGCAGCAGGCCGTGGAACGCGCCCCAGATGACGAAGTTCCAGGCCGCGCCGTGCCAGAGCCCCCCCAGCAGCATGGTGATGAAGAGGTTGATGTTGGTGCGCATTGGCCCCTTGCGGTTGCCGCCCAGGGGGATGTAGAGATAGTCGCGGAGCCAGGAGGAGAGCGAGATGTGCCAACGTCGCCAGAAGTCGGACGGGTTGAGGGCGAAGTACGGGAGCTTGAAGTTGATGACGATGTCGAAGCCCATGAGGCGGGCGGTGCCGCGGGCGATATCGGTGTACGCGGAGAAATCGCAGTAGATCTGGACGGCAAACGCGAGCGCGCCGATCACGATGTCCACGCCCGAGTGGGCCTGCCAGTGGTTGAACACCTCGTTGGCGATCCCCGCGGCGCGGTCGGCGATCACGATCTTCTTGAAGAAGCCCCAGATGATGAGCCACAGCCCGGCATCGATGTCGCCCGCAGTCACGCGGCGCGGGGTCTGGACCTGCGGGAGCAGGCTCGTGGCCCGCATGATCGGCCCGGCCACCAAGTGCGGGAAGAACGAGATGAACAGGGCGAACTCGGTGAAGTCCTTGAGCAGGCCCCAGCGGCCGGGCGACATCTTGGGAGCCAGTTGGCGGCGATAGACCTCGATCGTGTAGGAGAGCGACTGGAACGTGTAGAACGAGATGCCCCACGGGAGAATCAGGTCGAGCGTGAAGTCGCTGACCTCAAACCCCAGCGAGCGGAGGCCCGCGCCGACGCTGGCGGCGAAGAAGTCGTAGTACTTGAAGAATCCCAGGATGGCCAGGTTGCTGATGACCGAGAGCAACAGCAAGGGCTTGCGCGTGGAGCCCATGCGGTCCTGGGTCATGAGGCGGGCGACCCAGAAGTCAACCAGCATCGTGGCGACGAGCAGGATGACGAAGCGCCAGTCGAACCAGGCGTAGAAGAAGAGCGAGGCGGGCAGGAGGATGGCGTTCTGGGCCTGGTAGCCGCGCTCCCCGATGACGCGCTGGAGGCGAGTCCAGCCGCGGCTGACGGCGAGGTTGGAGAGTCCCCAGCATGACACATAGAGCCCGTAGACGAGCAGGAAGAAGGCGACGAAGGCCCAGGAGTTGAAGAGCATGGGGGCGGGAGTGTATCGGGGCGTGTGTGGGTGGTCGGCTGTGCAGAACCAGGGGGGAAGGCCACGACCTTACGGTGGCGGCTCTGTTGGGCAGTTGTCGGGTTGGACCTTCCTGCCGCGAAGGGCGGCCGGGATCGCCCAAACGGCCCACGCCAAGGTGAACACGGTCAGGGCAAGGGCGAACATGGGAAGCAGGCGGAAGGGCCAGGGGCCGAGACGATCGATGAGCGTCGGGCGCTCGGGCGTGTAGTTGCCGATGTACCCGTAGTTCAGGCCCCACACGAGGTTGATGGGGGTGACCGCCAGGGCGTAGACGATGAGCGAGGCGGCCGCGAAGAGCAGGTCCTTGAAGCGGGGTCGGTACCCCAGGACGCCCACGTCGTAGATGGCCGAGCCGACGATCTGGGTGTGCCCGATCCAGAACAGCCAGTACCGGACGCCCGCGACTCCGCCGTCGACGACGGGGGTGACAAAGGCCTGGGTGGAGAGGCCGATGCCGAAGAAGTAGAGCAGCGTGCGGAGCCAGCGCCGCTGGGTGAGCAGGGCGACGGGGGCGATCCAGACCGCCAGATCGCAGATGTGGATGGGGAGAGACTCGATGGGATCGAAGTTGCCGGGCCAGAGGTAGAAGGCCATGGCCGCAACGTTCCAGATCACGGTGAAGATGCACCAGCAGAGACGGAGGCGGCGCTCGGCGGGCGTTCCCTTCCACTTCAGGCCCAGATGACAGGAGCCGGCCATCGCGATCGCCAGCGCGGCCACGGTGATGAGGTGGAGCAGGGAGAAGGGGTGGAAGTGGGTGAGCCAGGACGGGGCGGGCGGGAGTGACGAAGTGAGGAGTGACGCAGCGTCGAAGACCAGAGAGGGGCAGAGGGTGAGGAGTGCCGCCAGGACCATGCAGGGATGGTACTGTGCGTGCGCCCGGCGACGGGGTTGGTCCGGGCTCTTGGGATCAGGGATCTGAGAGTGCCACCAAGCCGACGGCTTTGCGGCGCGAGTGGTGCGAACGACCCGGATCGCACGATGGCACGCTGGCACCAGCCGGACATTCCAGAGCCGACGCCGACTGGTCGCACGCGACGGGGAGATTGGTATGGAGCGCCAAGGCAACGGGGGGCGGGCAGGCGTGGTGACGTCGGTGCGCGCGATGGTGGGAAGGCCCGGATGGGTCTCGCTGTGCGTGGATCGCAGGCGGGTGGGGGT
>CAZHKB010000386.1:0-2859 GCA_964533405.1 uncultured Phycisphaeraceae bacterium
GTGGGGGTTCTGGGCGGGCTGACCGGGGTGCTGTACGCGGCGGCGGTGCTGGTTTTCAGGCGGCGCGAACTGGCGACGTACTCGGGGCAGTAGGAACAGAGCCGCGTGCGTGAGCACGCGGCGGCGTTCAGTGGAGTGGGAGTGGGGCCGCGGGCTTGCGCACGCGGCCTGTTTCAGGCGGATTCGCCGCGTGCTCACGCCCGCGGGTCGGAATTGGAGGCCACCATGTCCCGCGATCTTCGCGTGCAGTTGATCGCCGGCGTGATCATGATCGTGGCGCTGGTGTTCTCGGGGGCGATGGCGACGCAGGTGTCGGCGTCCACCGGGCGGAACCGGCTGACGTACATGGACTCGGCCGAGGAGGGCGACCCGCCGCAGGTTGGGCTGGGCATCGCGATGGGGGCGTTCCGCGGGCTGTTCGTGAACATGCTCTGGATGCGTGCCAACGACCTGAAGGAAGAGGGCAAGTACTACGAGGCGATGGAGCTGGCCCGCGCCATCACCCGCCTCCAGCCGCGGTTCAACCAGGTTTGGGTGTTCCACGCGTGGAACATGGCGTACAACATCTCGGTGACGACGCAGACCAAGGAGGAGCGCTGGCAGTGGGTGAACAACGGGATCCGCCTGCTGCGGGATGAGGGGCTGCGGTACAACCCCAACGACATGCTGATCCACAAGGAGTTGTCGTGGATCTTCCTGCACAAGGTGGGGGGGTACACCGACGACGCGAACGGGTACTACAAGCGTGAGCTGGCGGCGGAGTGGACCGAGGTGCTGGGGGCGCCACCCGCGCCGACGCCCGAGATTCTGCGGAGCAAGGTCGCGGCGGTGGAGGCGTATGTGGCGTGGCTGCGCCCGATCGCTGATGCGCCCGACACGCTGGAGGCGGCGATCGAGCGAACGCCCGAGGTGGCGACGCTGATCGAGCGGCTCAGGGCGGCCGGGGGGCGCGTCGACCATAAGCTGGTGGAGTTCCACTCGTTCTACATGGCGATGGAATCGTCGGGGCGTCGCGGCCTGTACGAGAGCCAGATGGCCGACCGCGAGAAGACGGTGGTGGCGATCGCGGCCGATCCGGAGCTGGCCGAGGCATGGGCGACGCTGCTGGCGCACCTGCGGCGGCGAATCCTCCTCGACCGCTACAACATGGAGCCGGAGCGGATGATCCGCTACACCCAGAAGTACGGGCCGATCGACTGGAGGCTGCCAGCGGCGCACGCGCTGTACTGGGCGGTCCGCGGCGTCGAGCAGGGACTGGACCGGGCGACGCAGGCCAATCGCAAGGACTGGGACTTTGTCAACACCGACCGCATGATCATCCAGTCGGTGCAGGAGCTGTACCGCTCGGGCGAGCTGTACTACGGGTACCTGGAGTTCAGGACCGGGACGTACACGATGTGGGACGCGGTGCCGAACGTACACTTCTTCGAGACGTACGGGTCGATCCTGCAGGAGCTGGCGATGCGGTCGTGGGCGGAGAAGAACCGGATCGGCGGGACGGCGTTCTCGTTCTATTCCGCGGGGTACGAGAACTTCCTGAAGGACGGAGTGCGGTTCTTCTATCGGCGCGGGCAGCGGGCCGAGGCCGAGGAGGTGCTGAGGATTTATCGCACGTGGCCGGGGCGGAACCTGAACATCACGAACACGATGCGGATCCAGGAGGACAGCATGACCCTGGACGAGTTCATCGCGGGCCAGTACGACACGCAGCGGTGGAGCTCGCCTTACGTGGCGCAGGCGGAGGTCTCGGGCGCGCTGCAGGGTTCGTTCTCCGCGCTGCTGGCCGGCGATGGGGAGATGTTCGAGAGCCAGTTCAACTTCGCGTCCCAGTTCCACGCCAAATACTTCGAGGTCCAGTCAGTTGGCGAGGTGACCACGGGGCAGGAGAACCGGCGCATGGAGCAGCTGGAGCCGGACTTCCGGTTCCTGGCGGGCTCGGCGTTCGCGCGGTTCATGTCGATGGTGGACTTCCAGTACGCCGAGCGGGTGTACGACCTGGCGCCGCAGGACCTGAAGCAGTTCGCCTACGACTTCCTGCAGGGCCGGTACCGGGAGGGGCTCGAGCAGGTGACGACGGAACTGGGGGGGCGTGGGTTTGAGGAGATTTTCCCTGAGCCGCCCGGGATGGAGCCGTTCCGGGTGTGGTACATGACGAAGTTGGCTCAGCGGTCCGAGGAGGGGAGGGATGTGGAGGCGCGGTGAGCGTGGTGTGCCACCGAGTCACGCCGGCTGTGGGGCGTTGCTCGGTGCGAACGGCCCCCGCGGTGGATCGCGCCGTTGCACGCACGCCACCGGCTGATCCCGCACAGCCGGAATAAGTCGGTGGCACATGGACGCTACTGTGTTGCGTGGTCACAGCGCAACGTCCAAAGGTCGTGATTCTTGGCGGCGGATTCGCCGGGTTGTGGGCCGCGCGGGGGCTCAGGCGGGCGGCGGTGGATGTGGTGGTGATCGACCGGCAGAACCACCATCTGTTCCAGCCGCTCTTGTATCAGGTGGCGACGGCTGCGCTGTCGCCGGCTCACATCGCGGCCCCGATCCGCAAGGTGCTGTCGAGGCAGAAGAACGCGCGGGTGATGCTGGGCGAGGTCGTGGGGATCGACGCGGGGGCACGCACGGTGTCGATCGCGGGCCAGCAGCCGGTCGCGTATGACTACCTGATCGTGGCAACCGGCGTGACGCACTCGTATTTCGGGAATGAGGCGTGGGCCAGGCACGCGCCCGGGCTCAAGAGCGTGGATGATGCGCTGGAGATCAGACGGCGATTCCTGCTGGCGTTTGAGCGGGCGGAGTTGCAGGGCGATCCGGAGAAGCGGCGTGCGGAGTTGACGTTTGTGGTGGTGGGGGGCGGGCCGACGG
>CAZHKB010000387.1:0-2858 GCA_964533405.1 uncultured Phycisphaeraceae bacterium
CCCCGACCCCGGCCGTCTGCCTCTCTACACCCCGCCCGGCTACGCTTGGACCCGCGCCGTCCGCGGCCAAGACCGCCTTCGGGGTCGTCGGGCGCGCCTCCCCCACCGCTTCCACTCTTTCCAGAGGGTCCACGCATGTCCCGCCTTCGCATCGCGCTCGCTCCGGGAGACGGCATCGGCCCGGAGATCATGGCCGCCACCATCGCCCTGCTGGACGCCGGCGGGGTGACCGCCCACGTCGACTTTGTGCCCGTGGAGGTCGGCGCGTCGGTGTACGACCGCGACTCGCGGGGTCTGACCGACGAGGCGATCGCGACCATCGAGGACTGCGGCGTGGTCTTCAAGGGGCCGATGGCGACCCCCAAGGGCGGGGGCGGCAAGTCGATCAACGTCACGCTTCGAAAGATGTACGGCGCGTACGCGAACATCCGGCACTTCCAGTCGCTGCCGGGGGTGGAGACGCTGTACTCGCGGGCGGGCGTGCCGGTGGACTTCTATGTCATCCGGGAGAACATCGAGGACACCTATGGCGGGATCGAGCACCGCCTGACCGCGGACGTGGTCGAGTGCAAGCGGCTGATCTCGGCGCCCGGGTGCGACCAGGTGCATAACGCGGCCTTTCAACTGGCCGACCGCCTCGGCTACACGCTTGTACACTGCGGGCACAAGGCCAACATCATGAAGATGACCGACGGGCTGTTCCTGGAGCGGTTCCACAAGGCGGGCGAGAACTACCCGCACATCCAACGGGCGGACGTGATCGTGGATGCCCTGTGCATGAACCTGGTGCTGCGTCCCCAGCAGTACAAGATGGTCGTGCTGCCCAACCTGCAGGGCGACATCGTGAGCGACCTGGCGGCGGGGCTGGTGGGCGGGCTGGGCTTCGCGCCCAGCGCCAACATCGGCAACCACGTCTCGATCTTCGAGGCGGTACACGGCACAGCGCCGGACATCGCGGGGCGCGGCATCGCCAACCCCACCGCGCTGATCCTGTCGAGCCTGATGATGCTGAGGCACATCGGGCTGCTGAGGCAGGCGGGCAAGATCGAGAACGCGCTGCTGGCGACGCTGGAGGCCGGGGTCCACACCGGCGACTTCGGCGGCGGGGCGGCCACCGCGGTGAAGACCATGGCGTTCGTGGAGGCGATCATCGCGCACCTGGGCAAGCAGCCCAGCGGGCGCGAGGCGGTGGCGGTGCCCGAGCAGCACACGGTGACGCTGGTTCGCCCGGCCCGCCCCCGGACCAACACGCTGATCCGGACGTACGAGCAGGTGGTGAGCCACCACGTCGGGTGCGACGTGTACATCGACACGCTGCTGCCGACCTGGGACGTGGCCCAGACGCTGCAGCGGGTGTGCGAGGGCACGCCGTTCAAGCTGACGATGATCTCAAGCCGCGGCACGCAGGTGTGGCCGACCGGCAGCGCGTTCACCGAGGTCGTCGACTACTACCGCGCCCGCTTCCAGGTCCGTGACCAGAACATGATCGGCCTGCTTGGCCAGTCCAGCGCGATCGCCCTCTTCAACCGCATCGCCGAGAAGTTCGCCGTCACCGACTTCCAGCCCCTCAGAATGTTCGACGGCCAGCCGGGATACTCAGCGGCCCAGGGGCAGTAGAGACGCAGCCCGACCGTGAGCGAGGGCTCGATCCAACCCGGGACCGGCGAATCTCCGCCTCGATTCACGCGAACTCATCGAGTGACCCGCCCCAGCCCTTCAGCAACCGGCCGCGAAGAGTGAGAGATAGTAGAAGAAGTCGTCGTTATTGATGACGCCGTTGGGAATGCCGAAGCCGGGGGAGCCCGCGATCGCGGTGGTCGTCAGGTCCGCAACCGCCGCGTTGCCCGCCGCGAACTGCGCCAGGTAGTAGAAGAAATCGTCGTTGCTCAGCGTGCCGTTGGGCGCACCATACCCCGGCTGCCCCGGGATCGCCCCCGCCGTCAGGTCCGGGCGGCAGGTGTTGATGAAGATAAACCCGCGCGGGGAGTCGATCGCCCCACCCGTGGGGATGAACGCCCCCAAGTACGCCCCGGTCTGCCCGTCGTAGCGGTCCACTCGCGCGCCACTCCCGAAGGTGCTCACGTACAGGTGCCCGTCGATCGGGCTGAACTTGATGTCCGTCGGTGCCATCGCCAGGTTCGCGAACGTTGACAGATAGGCCCCGGTGGCCGCGTTGTACCGCTTGACCGTCAGCGTGCCGAAGTCGGCGACGTAGACCGCTCCGTCCGCCCCGAACGTGATCCCCTGCGGCAGCCCCAGCTCGCTCGAGGGGCCGAAGCTGCGCAGATACGTGCCCCCGGGTGTCCACACCTGCACCTTGGGGTTGGACTCCGTGGTGATATACAGATTCCCGTCGGGTCCGCGGGTGAAGTCGGCGGGGTACGCCATCCCCACCGCTCCGCTGAAGTTGAACAGGTGCGCGTTCGTCGCCTCGTCGAACACCGCCACCGTCCATGTGTCGTTGGACAGCGCGTACACCCGCCCGCTGAAGATCTCGACCGCCGTCGTCTCCTCGATGTCGCCGTTCAGCGACGCCACGAACGCGCCCCCGGGCCAGGTGTATCGCCCGACCTGCCCCGACCCGAAGTTCGCGACGTAGATGTCACCCGTCGAGCCCCTGGCCACATCGACCGGATTCGACAGCGGACTCCCGGCGGCGAACGTCGAGAGGAACGCCCCGTTCACCGCGTCGTACCGCAGCACGCTCTGGTTGTTCCGGCTTGAGAGCAGCATCTCCACGCCGCCCATCGCAGGGGCGGCGGGCAGCAACGCCATCAGGAAGAGGGGAACGCTGATCTGGAGGAATGCTGCGGGCATGTCGGACTCTCCCCGCGCGGCCGCGCCGTCCCAGAACCTAG
>CAZHKB010000388.1:0-2856 GCA_964533405.1 uncultured Phycisphaeraceae bacterium
GGGCCCGACGCAGTCGAGCCAGTTCATCTCGGCCCTGCTGCTGATCGGGCCTTGGCTCCCGCACGGGCTGACGCTGCGGCTGACGGGCGATGTGACGAGCAGTTCGTACGTGCGGATGACTCTCGCGCTGCTGGACCGGCTCGGGGCCCAGGTGAAGGCCACGGGCGACCTGTCGGTCATTCGGGTGAGTCCGGGCCCCATTCCGAGTTTCGCGTCCGTCGACGCTCCCAAACCCGTCTCCCCCCGCCCGCGCGGCCTGCGCGCGTTCGACTATCGCATCGAGCCCGACGCGTCCGGGGCAACCTACTTCTGGACCGCCGCGGCCATCCTGCCCGGAGGGCGTGTCCGCGTTGAGGGATTGTCAGATTCGATGCTGCAAGGCGACGCGGCGTATCCCCACATGCTGGGGCGGATGGGCGCGAGCGTGCAGGTGGCGACTGGCGAGCCGTCGCTGCTGGACGCCTCGCCGCGGGCGGCGTCGATCGCGGTGCGTGGCCCGGAGCGTCTGTCGCCCGTGCTGGCCGACATGCGGGATATGCCCGACGCGGTGATGAGCCTGGCGATCGCGTGCTGCTTCGCCAAGGGGCACTCGGTGATCCGCGGTGTTCGGACGCTGCGGGTGAAGGAATCGGACCGCGTGGCCGCGCTGCGGACCGAGCTGGCGAAGATCGGCGTTGAGGTGTTCGAGCACCCGGATGATGTGGACACGCTGACGATCACGCCGCCGGCGGAGGGTGTGGACTGTCGCCCTGATGTCGCGCCCGTGCGGTTCGAAACCTACCGGGACCATCGCATGGCGATGTCGCTGGCGCTGCTGGGGCTGCGGAGGCCCAACGTGCTCATCAACGACCCGGGGTGCGTGGGCAAGACGTATCCCGGGTTTTGGCGGGATCTGGCGGCGATGGCGCCCGCGTAACGGGAGGCTGTGTCTCAACGGAACCGGGCGCGCGAGCGGTTCCGTTGAGACGTTCACCGCCTGGGATGGCACCTGTCGTGGACGCTCTTGAGGCGGGCCGCGTCGACATGGGTATAGACCTGCGTCGTGCCGATGTCGGCGTGCCCCAGCAGGTCCTGGACGATGCGGAGGTCGGCCCCGCCGCTCAGTAGGTGGGTGGCGAAGGAGTGACGGAGCGTGTGTGGGTGCGCGTCGGCGATGCCCGCGGCGTTGGCCCATTTCTTGACGAGGCGCCAGACACTCATGCGGTCCAGCGGGGTGGCACGCGGGGTAAGAAAGATGCGGCCCTTGGTTTCGAGCGTGGGCACGCCCGCGGGGGCTTCCAGATTGGGACGGCACTCCTTGAGATAGCGTGCGAGCCAGGCCTGGGCGGGCACGCCCACAGGCACAACGCGCTCCTTGGAGCCCTTGCCGCGGACGCGGATGCTGCCGGCGACGGGGTCGTAGTCCGCCAGGCCGACGGCGCCGACCTCGCTGGCGCGCAGGCCCGAGGCGTACATGAGTTCGAGCACCGCGCGATCGCGGATCCAGACAGGGGCCGCGTCGGGGTTGGCCGCATCATCGGCTTGCATTGATCGGGGCGCCTCGACCAGCGCCTTCATCTGGCGTGGCGAGAGCACGTCGGGCAGGCGCGTCCACTTGGTTGGGCGTTCGAGAATCTGCGACCCATCGCGCTCGACCAGGCTCATGGCGCGCATCCAGCGGAAGAAGACGCGCGTGGAAGCCAGGTGGCGGGTGACCGACGCGCCGGACAGGTGACGCTGGGCGTGCAGGGACTGGAAGTGCCCGACCAGATGGCGCTCGGTGATGTCGGCGGGCAGCGCGGCCCCGGCCGCCGTCATCGCGGCGAGCAGGTCGGTCAGGTCGCGGGTGTACGCCTCGAGGGTGGCACGGGCCAGGCCACGCTCGACGCGCAGGTGCATGAGGTAGTCACCCAGGGCGTCGGCCAGCCGGGGAGCGATCGCTGGCTTGTCGAGCGGCGGCGCGCCAGTGGGGCGGGCCACATCGCGGCGTGAGCGCTTGGTGTTGCCGGCGATCGGCGCGGACGCGGCGCGGGTGGACTCGCCAGAGGTGCTGGAGCGCGGCTTGGGCACGCCGGTTTCATCGGCAACCTGTCGCATGGCGGGCGACAAAGCCGCCGACCCACCCTTTGGCGACGCGGCGGGCGGCGCGAGCCCCCGCAGGCACGGCCAGCGAGGCCCGCTCCCGCCGCATCATCTCGGGAAGCATTGCGCACGGGGTCATCCATGCGAGGGCTCGCGCCCCTCGCCTCGGTGTTGGCCCGATGGCCTTGGCGGACCGAGGGGCGAATAAAAAGGGGACGGGCTGGAAAGCCCGTCCCCTTCAGGATCACGATCTCGTCAGTTCGTCGCTTGGTCGCTTGGTCGCATTCCTGAGCTCGCGCTCAGGGCGGTCTCAGCAGCCAGCGGAGAAGATCGACAGGTAGAAGAAGAAGTCGTCGTTGTTGATGATGCCGTTGGGCACGCCGTAGCCGGGCTGTCCGGGGACGGCGCCGGTGGTGAGGTCGGCGATGGCGATGTTGCCGGCGGCGAACTGTGAGAGGTAGTAGAAGAAGTCGTCGTTGTTGAGGGTGCCGTTGGGGATGCCGTAGCCGGGCTGTCCCGGGACGGCGCCGGTGGTGAGGTCGGGTCGGCAGGCGGGCGGGTTGGTGCAGAGCAGAGCGTTGATGACGACGCCGTCGACGCCGGACTCGACGACGTTCTGCGTGCCCAGGTCAGAGGCTGCGAAACGGACGCGGAAGGTGGTGCTGGCGGGGACTGGGCCGGAGAAGTCGCGCCACGAGGCGGAGGCCGAGCGCACGTCGAGGATGTTGACCCAGTTGGTGCCGGCGGCGTCGGTGGCGACGTCGCAGCGGAAGTAGTCCTGCGCGGTGAGCGCGC
>CAZHKB010000389.1:0-2844 GCA_964533405.1 uncultured Phycisphaeraceae bacterium
AGTATGGGGCGCGCCCGCCCCCGCCACGCGCCGCGCCCCATACTCGTTCAGCACGGCCAGATGGTGCGTCTTCCCGAGGAACCGCTCGTTCTGGTCAGCGGAACACGCGGCGGGCTGCGCCCACTCCTCCCCAGCGTCCAGCGTCAGGTTGTGCTCGATCAGACCACGATGCTGCGCCTCCGGCTCCACGTCGATCCCCACCGCGATCTCAGGATCGGGAGGCGTCGCCGCCAGTTCCTTCGCCCGCCGCCCGGCACGCGGCTTGAACGCGCCCGCTTCCGGCTGCGCCATCGCCCCAGTCTGCTTCGCGTGCAGCGCACGCCGCGCCGCGTTCGCCGGCTCCAGAATCTCATTGCGAAGGATCGACGCCCAGCCAGGCCCCAGCGTCGCCGCCACACCCTGCTCCATCCTCCGCCGCAGCCGCATCTTCCACGGATCGGCCGGGCGCAGGCACCCCACGCACGCCTTGCCGCCCTCGTAGTCCATGCACACGCCGTTCTCGCGCCGAAGCAGGTCCACCTGCGGGCACACATAGTGGTAGTTGTGCGGCGTCACCACGACCGGGCGCCCCGACGCACGCATCGCCGCCACCACGTCCATCGGATACCCCTCGAGCGAATGCACATGGACCACCTGCGCGCCCACCGAATCCAACCACCCGACCACCACCCCGCACTGCTCCGGGCTGGCGATCTCACGCCGCATGTTCGTGAAGTTGAACACCGCCGGAGCCAGGTTGGGCGAGTTGATCAGCCGGAAGCACTCGATGCCCCGCCAAGTCTCCTGCGCCTTCACCCGCATGCCGGGCCACGGGCTGTAGTCCATACCCGACCGCAGATAGAAAATCTGGTGCCCGGACATCGCCAGCCCCGCAGCCAGTTCCGACGCCGACAGGTTGTACCCAGACCCCTCCCGCCACTGGGCCGACAGCCGCGCCCAGCCCAGAAACGCGATCCGCAGCGGGCGGCTCGCGCGAGGCCACGCCAGCGGCGGTGCGGCCGACGCTGAAGCCGTCACGCGGGTTGACAATCCGTTGGTGTGCATCCGGACTCAAGTTCGATGACGGGGAGTGCGCCTCTGGCCCACTCGCGGGCCATCGCCCCCGCGATGCAGGTGGACTGAAGATAGCACCCTAGCCTGCTCTCGACGCGCTCGGCCCGGCGCCCCGCCGCACCCATCTTCCGGACCTCATCGCCGTCCCCACCCAATGTCCGAGAAACCTCGCCCGGGCCACCAATCCCCCACGCTCCAGCACACCCTCGGTCGGCCTCGAAGAATCCACGTGCAGAATCCACCGTGGCGCCCGCACCAACGGCAGATCGCACGCCCCATCAAAGATCACCAGCAGGTCGGCACGCCGCTTGACCAGCCCCGCCTGCCGACGCAACCTCGACTTGGCGTGCGGGGCATACACCACCCGCTCGACCCCCTCCGGCACACCCATCTCGTGCGCCCCCGGAACGTCGTTGCGCTCAAACTCCACCCAACGGAACTCACGCCCAGGCATCGCCTCCGCCAGCCGCTTCCGCATCCCCGTCGCCCAGTCCAGCGCCATCGGCCGCGTCAGCACGAACGCCACCGTGATCGGCCTCTCCTTCTTGAAGGGGTGTTGGGCCTCCGGCCCACCCGCGGAGCGCCGACCCGCCACACCCAACGCCGCCGCCACCTCACCAATCCCCACGCTCTTCCCGCCCTCAATCTCCAGCTTCCCCGCACGCCCCCGCACCGCATCATCCAGACTCCGCCTGATCACCTCCGCCTGCCCCAACCGATGGCACAGCCCGGCCTCCAGCGCCTGCTCCCGCAGCGCGCGGGCCCGGGACCGCAACGCCCCACGTCGCGCCTCCCCCGCGTGCGACTTCTCGATCGTCCACAGCAAGTTCCGCTGCGCGTAGTACAGCCGCGCCGGTGTCAACTTCTGATGCCACGGCTGGTGGAACACCACCGCGTCCAGGTTCACCACAACCCGATACCCCGCACGCGCGAACCGCAGGCACCAGTCCGCATCATCGCAGTAGATGAAGTACCGCTCGTCCCACATCCCCACCTTCTCAACCGCCGACCATCGCGCCAGCAGCGAACACGCCGAGACGATGTCCACATCCCGCAGCCCCGTGAACGATCGTCGCCCCTTCGTCCCGCCCACCGTCGCCACCCACGCCTCATGCTCGGCCCGCCTGGGATGCCCCGCATCCGGCTGATCGGCGAACACCCCCGTGGCCCGCTCCTGATAGATCGTCGACTCGATCGTGGTCTTGCGATCCCGCAGGTCAACCGTGCGCGACCCCACCAGCCCGATCTTCGGGTCCGTCCCCATCGCCTCCACCAGCCGCGTCAACGCATCAGGCGGCAGGTCCACGTCGTCATCCACCAGCCACACGAACTCAGGGCGGCTTGCGGCGGCACCCGCCCAGATTCTCACCATTCCGCACGATCGTCAGCGAACCGAACCCCGCCTTGTTGCCCATCTGCTCGCCCACCGGCCGCGCCCGAAACTCGGGCGCCAGCGCGGCCATGGTCGGGTTGTCCACGATCAACTCGGGCCCGAACCGCTGCACAAGCCACTCCACCGTCCCATCCGTCGACGCATTGTCGATCACCACCACGTCCAGCCTCGACCGCGCGAACGTCTGCCTCTGCACCGCCTCGAGCGCACCCGCCGCCATGTCCTTGCGGTTCCACGTCACAATCAAAACCGCCACCCGCGGCCCCGGCGAAGGCTTCACCTCCACCACCACCCCAGGCCGAACCGCTTGTGACACGACTGGCTGCAACCCGCCCCTCCCCTCCTCAACTCACCCCCAATCATAGAAGCCGCCCCACCGCGCGGCCTGTCCACTGCTT
>CAZHKB010000390.1:0-2829 GCA_964533405.1 uncultured Phycisphaeraceae bacterium
GGCATGGGGGGTCCGACGGGGCTAGGGAGAGTGGGCGGGCTGGTTCGAGTGTACGGCCTGGTCGTCGAGCGCAAGTCCAACCGACAGGGCCGACGCGTGCAGTCTGCTCGCCCACGGCTCGCCGCCCAGGGCCGGGTCGATCGTGTGGAGCCGGAGGAGGTGGGCCGAGGCCGAGCGGCGTGCCTGGTCGTCCTGGGTCCGGGCGACCTGCTGGGTCAGCAGTTCGAGCGTGAGGCACCAGGCGTGCCAGTAGGTGTCGGGGTCGTCGGCGTGCGGCGTGTGGAGCGCGGCGGTCAGGTCGCGCAGCAGCGTGAACGCGCCGGGTGAGTCGCCCTGGGCGAGCAGGGCCCGCGCGTGCCCCAGGGCCATGAAGGCGTCGGAGCGTCCGAGCGTGACGCCTCGGGCGCGGAGGTCGGCGTAGATCTCGGAGGCCTCGGGGCTCTTGAGCACGATCAGGGCCTCGGCCAGGTCGGCGCGGAGGGCGTCGGCGGCCTCGGGAGCGATGGGCTGGGCGTGCGGGATGGCCCGGCGTGCGGCATCGGCCAGGGCCGTCGCGTGGGCGTGCAGAGCGTTGGCGTCGTGGGCGTCGTGGGCCCGGGCGATCTGGTTGCCGAGGCGCGCGACGCGGCGTGAGAGGATCCAAGCCGAGAGTTGGTCGATGCTGCGCGAGGGGCGCTCGTGCCACGGGCCTTCGAGCAGGCCCAGGGCGGTGTCCTCGGCGGCGAGGTCGGGGTCGCCAGCGAGGGGCGCGATGGGGCCGGGGGTGGTCGGAGCGCCGCCGGTGTGGGATACGCCGGTGGAGTCGGCGATCCGGCGGGCGAGTTCGAGGCGCCAGGCGTCGGAGCGTGGATCGACGCGGGGGCTTGTGACCACCAGGACGTTCAGGGCGCGCAGGCGAGGGGCGGCGATCGAGGAGTCGGTCGCGCCCAGCCCGAGCAGGGTTGCGGTGTGGGAGGCCAGGTGCAGAGCGGCGTCGCGCTGCCAGGTGCGGCTGGGGAACTGCTCAAGGGCGCGATCGAGACGGGTGACGGCGTCGAGGCGCGGGGCGGTGCCTGTCGCGGGGTCTTGCGGCAAGGCGGCGGCCCAGAGGGAGACGCTCATGGCGGCGCGGATCGAGCCAGCCTCGGAGGTGAGCCCGTCGGCATCGGGGCGGGACGCGGCCAGGTCGAGGGCGCGCAGGCAGTCGGGCGGAGGTTGCTCGCCGGGGGTGGGCAAGAGCGCCAGGCCGCGAGCCAGGGCCAGGCGCGGGTCGAGTTGGTCGAGCGGGGCATCGGAGGGGAGGAGTGCGCCGGCAGAGGTGAGGACGGCCTCGCCCGGCAGGCCGGGACGTGGCGTGTTGTGCCAGTCGAGATGCTGGGCGAGGGCGGCGTTGATGGCTTGGGGAGTGCGGGCGTGGCGGAGGCGGGCGTGGGCCGAGGCGTCGAGCACAAGCAGGGCGAGCGGGGCGTCGAGGCGGCCGCTGGCGATGAACGGTCGGCGGGTCATGGCGGCGTTCAGGTCGGCCAGCCAGGGGGCGGCGCGTTCGGGGTGGTCGGCCAGCGCGGCAATGGCGGCCAGGCGCGATTCGAGGGCCGGCAGGGAGTTGGGGTCCGGCTCGATGGCGCGGCGTGCGAGCGACTCGGCGGCGTCGGTGTCGCCGGCGGCCATGCGCAGCGCGTGGGCGCAAGCGGCGGTGGCGAGCACTTCGGGCGGCGCGCCGTCGGAGGTGTCGAGCGTGGCGATGGCCTGATCGAGCAAGGCGGCGCGAGCCTCGGGAGCCGCGGCGGCCCGGAGCAGCAAGGCGCGGGCGCGGATGAGGCGACCGAGTTCCTCATCGGCGGCGGCGGGTTCGGCGGTGTTGAGGGCTTCGAGGGCCAAGGCCGCGTCGCGTCGAACGCGGGCGCGGTCGTCGTCATTGGAGGCCGTGAAGAGCACGCGGAGATCGATGCGGTGCGCGGTGAGTTCCCAGAGAATCGCGGCGGCGCGGTCGATGCTGGGATCGGGGGCCTCGATAAGGGCTTCGGGGGGTGTGTCACGGGGCTGCTGGAGGTCCTCGACGTTTCGCCGCGTGTAGGAGGCGGACACGGGTGAGCCGCCCGCATTTCCGCCGGGTTGGCCACCCGCCTGACCCCCGGGCTGGCCGTGGACCTCGGCGATGGCCTGCATGAGGCCGGTGGGGTCGTCGTCGATGAACTGGATGGTCTTGATGGCCGCGCCGCGGCGACCACTCGAGTCGGCGGGGTTGAGGCGATCCAGTTCGGCCATGATGGCCTGCTGGCCCTCGCCCCAGCGGGCGTTGGGACCGGTGCGCGAGATGCCGCGCGCGAGCAGGAAGATCGCGTCCGGCTCGAGCGCGAGGGCGGCGCGGAGGCCCGTGAGCGGGTTGGAGCGCCCGCCGGGCCGGATGGTGGACAGGAACTCGGCCAGGGCGGCCCGATTGGCGGGGTTGGCCGGCAGCAGGCGTGGCGCCTGGCCCGTCGGGCTGAGCGCGAGGTAGCCCGGGTCGGAGGCGCCGGCGGCTGGGGCGTCCTGCGGGTCGCGGAACAGGACGACCTGGAAGAACTGGGAGGGGTCGAGGCGCGAGATGGAGCGCAGAAGTTCCTCGAGCACGAACTGGAGCGAGGAGGTCATGGGGCCCGAGACATCGACGACGTAGACGATCCGGCGGACGCGATCGGCCCGCAGGCCGGCGAACGCGGCGCCCGGCGGCACGGCCCGACGCGAGTCCAGGCGCGGACGGGCCATGATGGCGGGCGGGGCCGCGATGATCGGCGCCTGCACGATGGGGGGTACGCTGAGGTCGGTGGCGGCGGCGGGCGTGGTGACGACTGAGGGGGCCAGGGCTTCGAA
>CAZHKB010000391.1:0-2828 GCA_964533405.1 uncultured Phycisphaeraceae bacterium
CCTCCCGCCAGATCTCCCCCGTCACCTCCAGCCGCCACGCCTCGGCCACACGCGACAGCCCGCGATCGTGGTTCCCCGGCACCACCACGAGCCCACCCTCAAACCCGTCTCGCCATGCCGACACCCGCTCGACCAGATCCGCCGTCAGCCCAACCCCGGCGTGCAGCAGATCACCGACCACGACCACCCGCCCCGCCCCGGTGGTCTCGATGAGCCGCCCCAGCCGCCCGAGCGTCTCGTCGAGCACACCAGCCGGGATCGCGGCGCCCGCCGCCCGCAACGTCTGGCTCTTGCCCAGGTGCAGATCGGCGACGATCAGCGTCTCGCGCTGCGGCCACCACGCCGCCCGATCCGGCAGCAGGACCAATCGCTCGTCATTGACCGTGACCTCCATGCCGCCCGCCAAAACCAGAGGGTAAGCCTGCGCGCTCGCGAGTGGCGCCCGCCCTCGAACCCCCGCTTGTGTCTCCAGAAGAGAGCGTTTCAACTCTTGCAGCACCCGGGCTTGCCGCAGCCCTCCGCGGAGTCCGCGTGCTGGAGGGCGGACGCCGATCCGTCAGCCTGACCCGCCCCGCCGTGGCACCCGCACCCCGCTCCGCAGCCGCCGGACTGGACGGCCGGGGCCGGGCCCAGGAATCGCTCGACCTTGGCGTTCAGGTACCACGCGTGGCTTTCCAGGTGCCAGGTGTTGTACTCGCAGACACGCCGGAGGGTCTGCACGCCGCGC
Organism: uncultured Phycisphaeraceae bacterium; assembly: GCA_964533405.1. GTDB lineage: Bacteria > Planctomycetota > Phycisphaerae > Phycisphaerales > UBA1924 > JACKHA01. The sequence goes on from CAZHKB010000391.1 coordinate 728, forward strand.
ATCGGGTGCATCCCCTCCCGGGTCCACATCGACGCGTCAAGGCTCGCCAGCCACTCGCACGTCCAGGCCCGCATGGTGTAGATGACCGCGACGAACCCCCCCGGGTTCGCTGGCGGCATCCCGGGGCTCATCACCCGCTGGTCATAGACGCCCCCGTCGATGAACGCCTGCTCATCCCAGTTGGGCAGCACCGGCCGCTCCTCTCCCACGATTCGGCGCACGCGATGCACGAACACCATCTCGGCGTCGGCCAGGTGCCCCAGCAGCACGCGGATCGGCCACTGCCCGATGCCCGCGTCGGGCAGGAACGCCGTGTCCAACTGCTCATCCGACAACTGGAAGACCCGTCCATCAAAGTTTTCGACACCCACGGCGGCCCGTCGGACCAGCTCGAGAACCGACAGCGGGGACAGGTCAGCCAGCAAGGGCTTGGGCGAGGCGAGGGTGGTGGGCACGGGAGGCTCCAGAGTTGGGGCGAGACGGGGCGTCCCCGCCCCGATGGGGGAAGTCTTGACCGACCAGTCTGTCCAGGCGAGCGGATCCGCAAAACGACCCAGGGGTGCGGAGCCTCCGGACCCCGCCTGAACGCGGCGGCAGATCCGGGCCTTCCGCGGCCAACACCGGTCGCCGTCGCACCGACAACAGCTCCAGAGGCCGGAATGACGCCGCCGATGCTGGATGTACCGGAGGCCCATCCCTCTCCTGCTGCGTTGCAATCCTCGCGCATGTGCGGGAACAAACCCGCGACCGACCCGTATAACCATATGTCCGCTGCGGCGGCGCGGTCACTCCGCGAGCCGTTCGCCCCGGCGGGCGTTGTCTTCTCTCCTCGAGCCCCGTGCTGCACTCTGGCACGGGGCTTTTTTGCAGACGCAGCGCACGGATGTCGCCTCTCCTTGCGGACCCCAGCCCTCCCCCGCGACTTGGCTGTTTCTTGTGGCAGCGCCGGGGGCGGGCGGCTCGACCGACCGCCGCCCTCGTACGATGGGGCACCTTGGAGGCTCACATGCGGCACACGTCTGGTCTGATCGCGCTGGCTGGGCTTGCGGGCTTGGCCGCGTTGGTGTCGGCCCAGCCAAGTCAGAGCGCCGGTCGCCCAGCCACGCCCATCCCGCCACCCGCCCCGGTCCAGGCCGCCGCCGACGCCGGGCCGCACGCCGAGATCCTGACCGCCGACGACCTGCTGATCGCCCTGGAAACCTCCGACGCTGGGATGACCTCGCTGCGGACCGACTTGCTCTGGGCCCAGACGTTCGCGATCGCGGGTGACATGCAGGTCCGCCAGGGCAGGCTGACCTATCGCGTGGGCGAGCCGGCGGGCGAGGGGCTGCCGCCACGCCGCGCGTTCGCGGTGGAGTTCAACCAGAAGCAGGTGGGCGATCGTCTGCCCGCTCCGGAGCGGATCGACTATGTGTTCGACGGCGAGTGGTTCCTGGAGCGGATCCACGCGGATCGCCAGGCGTTCAAGCGGCAAGTGGTGCCGCCGGGCCAGCAGGCCGACCCGCTGCGGATCGGCGAGGGGCCCTTCCCCATCCCGGTGGGGCAGAAGCGCGACGAGATTCTGGCTCGTTTCACGGCCGCGCTCATCGACCCGGTCGCAGACATCGACCCGCGCCTCGTGCAGTTCGTGCAGCGAGGCCCGGGCACCTTCGCGCTCGAACTCGTGCCGCACCCCGACCTGGTCGAGGACTCGACGTGGCGGACGATCCGGATCTGGTACGACAAGGAAACGCTCGAGCCGCGCCTGGCGTGGACGATCAACGCCGCCGAGGACGAGTCGTATGTGCAGCTGCTGAACACCCAGCGCGAGATCGAGATCGATGAGGCGGTGTTCTCGACCAGCGTGCCGGAGGATGGATGGGAGATTTTCGTGACGCCCTGGGATGAGCGCGTGGGCGGGTAATCGCGGGCAATCGCGGGCGGTCGCGTGGGCTGAGTTGCGCCGTTCGCAGGCCCGGATACGCTCGCCCCATGACACTTGAGTGGATCGATCAGGAGCTGGCGATCTGCCGGCTGAATCCCGGCGCGGCGTGCCCCGCGTGGGCTCTCGCGTCGGCGTTCATGTCGATCACGCGCACCGATGCGGAACTGTCGATCATTG
>CAZHKB010000392.1:0-2810 GCA_964533405.1 uncultured Phycisphaeraceae bacterium
GCACTGGAGTTTCGATCCTTGTTCTCCTGGACCTACCTCACGGACCGGTAGCCTCCTGTGGGGGCGGGGCGGGCGGCCATGCTGTTCGCATCGGGAACGGACGCGGTGAACACCAACGTGACGTTCACGGCCCGGGCGGCCGCGCCGGGCCTGAAGATCGTGGCGACCGCGGGATCGGAGCAGGGCGAGGAGATCCTGAAACGGGCGGGGGCGGACCATGTGCTGAGGCTGAGCGACCTGATGGCCCAGGCGCTGTCGCGGTGCGCGGTGGGGGGCGACGCGGTGTCGCACGTGGTGGCGGAGGTGGACGAGGTGCTGATCGCCGAGGCGAGCGTGGCTCGCACGCCCCTGATCGGCAAGACGCTGCGCGAGAGCCGCCTGAGCGAGATCGGCGTGAGTGTGCTCGGAGTGTGGGAGCGCGGGTCGTTCACGCTGGGCACGGCCGACACGAGGCTGGATGACCGGTCGATCCTCGTGCTGGCGGGGTCGCGGGCACAGTTGGATGCGTATGACGAGGCGCTGGCGATCTACAACGTGTCGGGCGAGGCGACGCTGATCCTGGGGGGCGGGCGCGTGGGGCGGGCGACGGCGGCCGCCCTGCGCGAGCGGGGGATCGCGTACCGGATCGTGGAACTGGAGGGGGAGCGTGTGAAGGGCGACCCGAACGCGCTGGTGGGGGACGCCTCGAAGCTGAAGACGCTGGAGACGGCGGGCGTGCGCACGGCCCCGACGGTGATCGTGACGACGCACGACGACAATCTGAACATCTATCTGACGATCTTCTGCAAAAGCCTGCGGGCCGAGGCGCAGATCATCTCGAGGTGTACGCACGAGCGGAACGTGGCGACGCTGCACAGGGCCGGGGCGGATCATGTGCTGTCGTACTCGGGGATGGGCGCGTGGACGCTGATGAGCCTGCTGAGCGGCACGCGGATGCTGGCGATGGCCGAGGGGCTGGAGGTGGTCCGCGCGAAGGTGCCTGCGAGCCTGGTGGGCAAGACGGTGCGCGAGAGCGGGATACGCGAGCGGGTCGGGTGTACGGTGGTGGCGGTGAAGGGGCCGGGCGGCTCAACGATCAACCCGCCGGCGGACCGGGTGCTCGTCGCGGGGGAAGAGTTGGTTTTGGTGGGTGGCGTGGACGCGGAGGCGAGGTTCAGGAGGGAGTTCAGGTGAGGGCGTGTCGGGCGTGCGGCGTCACCACTCGTAGCCCATGTCCTCGGCGATGCGGTAGAGGGCGGTGAGGAGCATGGAGTGATGACGAAGGATGGCCGCGCTCACCGAGTCGCCGCCTTCTTCGGCGCGCAGCGAGCCGATATTGGCGGCGTGAATGGCCGGGATGACATGCCCTGCTTCGAGAATGGTGGCGACCTTCTCGTCGATCGGGCCCGCAGCGATGCCACTGAACGTGTTGGCGAGCGTTGCACAATCCACCGCCGCGAAGAAATCGCGGAGTTCCTGGCTTGGTCGTGGACGCGCGTGAGCCAACGTCCACTCGACGAGCGCGTCGCGCGAGACAGAACCGTCGGCGATGCCCACGATTGTGTTCGCCGCCTCCTGCTGATCGGCCTCAAGTTCCCAGCCGTTCAATCGCAGGAAAACCGACATCGCAAGAAACGCGGCCCGCTTGTTGCCGTCCTGGAACGGGTGGTTCTTGCAGAGCCCGAAGCCATAGGCGGCGGCCATGGCGAAGGGGGCCTCTCAGGCGAACTCGCCGCCGATTGCCTGGCGCGGGGCGGCCATTGCCGAGTCGAGCAGGCCCGGATCGCGCACGCCGTGCAGACCGCCGTACTCCTCGATGGCGGCGGCTTGCAGTGTGGTGATCTCGTCGAGCGTGAGGAATCGCGGCGGCTTGGCGAGGTAGCCGCGGATCATTGCGAGAGCTTTCGCAGCGTCTCGGGGAACTTGTTGAAGGTGGCGCGCGTGGCGGCGGTGAACTCGCGGTCAAGCCGACGCAGGTTCACGCGGGCGATGAACGCGATGTACGTCTGGAGCGACATGCCGTGCTTGGTCGCCTGCTCGGTCAGGGCGCGGGCGAGGTCGGCCTCAAGGGGGACCGTGGTTCCTGGGATCGTGGACATGATGGTGATTATCGGCTCGATAATGGGGACGGACCAGCAGACGGTGTTGGACGCGGGGCGTTGGGGCGGGGTCGCCCGTTTGGCGACGGCGTCGGCGTACGGGGTGCGGAGAAGGGGTAGCGAGGACCGGCTCGGAGAGCCGGCCCACCTCGGAGCACAGGCTGCAAGCCTGTGCCACCCGGGCCTGTGCCCGCGAATCACTCCCACTCGATCGTGGCCGGGGGTTTGCTGGAGATGTCGTAGACGACGCGGTTGACGCCGCGGACTTCGTTGATGATGCGGGATGAGATGCGGGCCAGCACGTCGTGGGGGAGGCGGGACCAGTCGGCGGACATGAAGTCCTGGGTCTCGACGGCCCGGACGGCAACGACGCTGTCGTAGGTTCGCCCGTCGCCCATCACGCCCACGCTGCGGACGGGCAGGAGGACGGCGAAGACCTGGCTGGTCTTACGGTACAGGTCGGCGGCGATGATCTCTTCGAGCACGATCTCGTCGGCCTCGCGGAGGATCTCGAGTTGCGGGCTCGTGACCTCGCCCAGCACGCGCACGGCCAAGCCCGGGCCGGGGAAGGGGTGGCGCCAGACGATGTTCTCGGGAAGGCCGAGCACTTCGCCCAGGCGGCGGACCTCGTCCTTGAAGAGATCGCGGAGGGGCTCGACCAGGTCGAAGCCGAGTTGCTCGGGCAGGCCGCCGACGTTGTGGTGGAGTTTGATGGCCTGTGCATTGCCGGCG
>CAZHKB010000393.1:0-2807 GCA_964533405.1 uncultured Phycisphaeraceae bacterium
GGGGAGGAGGATCCGCCGTTTTGAGGTGCGGTCGTGGGCTTGAGGAAGCGGCTGCCCCCTGCGTCAACTTCGCAGAGCCTGGTTGACACCTCCCCCGCACGCGGCGGAGGGTGGGCTACGCTGAGCGGAGAAGGAGACTTTGATCATGGGCAAGACGATCGTCATCACCGGCGCGACGCGGGGGATCGGGTTGGAGTTGCTGCGGACGCTGGCCGGGCAGGGGCATGTGGTGGTCGGGACGTGCCGTAAGCCGGATGATGCGGGCAAGATCAAGGCGGCGGGCGGCACGGCGGAGATTCTGGATGTGGATGACGAGACGTCGATCGCGGCCCTGGGTTCACGGATGGCGGGGCGGGCGGTGGATGTGCTGGTGAACAACGCGGGGATCAATGTGGCGTGCGGGACGCTGGCGGAGTTGAAGACGGAGGATGCGGTTCGGAACTTCCGGGTGAACGCGGTGTCGCCGCTCTTGGTGACGCGGGCGCTGCTGCCCAGCCTGCGGCAGGGGAGCGGCAAGCAGGTGGTGCAGATCAGCAGCGTGATGGGGAGCATCGGGAGCGGGATGGTGGGCGGCGGGGGGTCGTACAACTATCGCGCGAGCAAGACGGCGCTCAACATGTTCAACGCGTGCCTGGCGCACGAGCTCGGGGGCGAGGGGTTCGCGTGCATCGTGGTGCATCCGGGGTGGGTGAAGACGGACATGGGCGGGGAGAATGCGCCGCTGACGCCGCAGCAGAGCGCGACGGGGATCGCCAAGGTGATCGGTGGGCTGACGGCGGCGGATAACGGGCGGTTTGTGGATTACGCGGGGAAGGGGTTGGCGTGGTGAGGACGGGGAGGAATCACCGCCCAGGCGCAGAGGGCGGAGCGGAAGGCAAGGATGGCGGAGGGCGGCGCGAGCGGACGTACCTGCTCGGGTTGATCCCATTTTTTCCCATTCATCTGCAAGTTGTGCGCCTCTGGTGTGAGCGCACGCCGTGGTGAACCCCGCTCACATCCCCGGCGGGAGCTTGGGCTGCTCGACCGGGATGTCGCCGGCGTCGGAGAGCATGTCGGAGTAGGAGGCGGCGATGGGCTCTCCGAGGGAAGGGCCGAAGCGTTCGCGGAGGCTGGCCAGGTCGCGGTGGCACTTGGCCACGTTCTGGGTGCGTGAGACGATGGCTTCGAACTCGATGAAGTCGCCCAGGGCCTCGACGCGGTCGAGGTGGATGCGGACGTTTTCGAGGATGTGCAGATCGCGGACCTTGCGAACGATGAGCCAGATGGGCAGCTCCTGCTCGCCGTACCGCTCGCGGGCCTGTCGCTCGGAGTAGACGTTGAAGAGGCTGAGTTTGGGCTGGGAGCGGTTGGCGCGGTCGTAGTAGATGTACTCGACGGGCTCGCCCTCGCACTCGCGTTTTTTGAGTCGGCCCTGGGCGACGCGGTAGTAGGTGTCGGTCTGCCGGAGGGTGGCGATGTGGGTGGCGCGGATGGCGCGGCAGATGGTCCGGCCCAGGGGCAGGTCGCGGAGCTCGGCTTTGAACTCGACGTTGAGCATGGGGGCGTCGGGGGTGATGGGGTTCAACGCAAAGGACGCGAAGGACGTGTGAGCCGGGGGCGGTGGGTGTTCGATTTCACCGCGAAGGACGCGAAGTGCGCAACGAGGAGCGGGGGAGAATGGTTGACGAACCGAGGTTGAGCGCGTAGAGCGGGCGGGCGGGCGCGAGTATACCGCGCGGTCGGGCGGAACGAATCCAGGCGGGGCCTCGGAGCGCGGGATGCCGCATACGGATCGTGGTTGCGACTCGGGTGTGCCACCGATCGTGGCTGTGCACGATCGGTGCGGATTGGCCGGTGGCGACCGAGGCACGGATCGCTCAACGTAGCGATCGGTGGCACGACGACGCCCGAGTTCCATCACGAGGTCGCATCAGGCGTGGTGGCTTGGGGCTTGGGCGCGTCGCGTCCTTTGCGTCCTTTGCGTTGAATGCGATCAACCCAGCGCGGCTAGATCAGGAGCCTCGGCCAGGAGGCGGGCCTCGTCCCAGACCTGGATGCCGAGTTCGCGGGCCTTGTCGAGTTTGGAGCCGGCGTTTTCGCCGGCGATGACGAGGTCGGTTTTTTTGGAGACGGAGGAGGTGACCTTGGCGCCGCGTGCTTCGAGGAGGGCGGCCAGGGCGGTGCGGTCGAAGCGGGCGAGGGTGCCGGTGAGGACGATGGTTTTGTTGGAGAAGGGGGTGGTGGCGGCGGGCGCGGCGTTGGCGGGGTCGAGGCAGTGTTTGCTGGAGAGGTCGACGCCGACGGCGCGAAGGTCGTCGAAGGTATTGCGGGCCGAGGGCGAGTGGAGGTAGGCGTGGAAGATGGGGGCGGTTTCGAGGCCCAGGCCGGTGTCGTGGGGCTCGATGGTCGGGGGCGCCTCGGGGAAGAGCTCGCGGCGTTTTTTGTCGGACATGCCGCTGACGGCATTGGGCATGAGTTTCCAGACTGGCGCGGCGAGCAGGTCGTCGAGGTCGCAAAAGACGTTGGCGATGGCCTTGGCGGTGGAGTTTCCGACGTGGCGGATGCCCATGCCGGCCAGGAGGCGTGACAAGCCGGCGGACTTGGCTCGTTCGATCCCGGCGAGCAGGTTGTCGACCTTCTTCTCGCCCATGCGGTCGAGTTCGATGAGGCGCTGGCGGTGGCTGGCGAGGCGGAAGATGTCGGCGAAGGAGCTGAGGGGGATGTCTGGCGTGGCGCGGATCAGGTCGACGGTGCTCTCGCCCAGCCCCTCGATATCCATCTGCTTGCGCCCGGCGAACCAGATGAGTTTTTCACGGACTTGGGCGGGG
>CAZHKB010000394.1:0-2790 GCA_964533405.1 uncultured Phycisphaeraceae bacterium
GTTCCGGATACACCCGCCCCAACTCCAGCCCCGCGTGGCTCACCACCTTCCGAACCAGCGAATACCCGTTGGAATGGCACCCGCTCGACGCCAATCCCAGCACCACATCTCCCGCCCGCACCCGCTCGGGATTGATCGCCCGCTTGAGCTCCACAACGCCCACCGCGAACCCCGCCATGTCAAAGTCGTCCGCCCCGTACACGTCGGGCATCTCGGCCGTCTCGCCACCCAGCAGCGCACACCCCGCCATCTTGCACCCGTCCGACACTCCCTTCACCATCGCCATCAACTTGCCCTTGTCCACCTTCCCGACCGCCACATAGTCAAGAAAGATCAGCGGCTCGGCCCCCTGCACGATCAGGTCGTTCACGCTCATCGCCACCAGGTCGATCCCCACCGTGTCATAGATGCCGACCTGGGCCGCCAACTTGACCTTGGTCCCGACCCCGTCGGTACACGCCACCAGCACCGGGTCCTTGTAGTTCCGCGCGAACAGCTTCTGGTTGAAGTCCAGCCGAAACAGCCCGGCGAATCCCCCGTCGTTCTGGATGACTCGCGGCGTGTGCGTCCGCCGCATCAGGGCCGGCAACGTGTCGATGAACTGGTCGTAGGTCCCCAAATCCACACCGGCCGATGCGTACGTCAGCCCGCCCCCAGCCTTGCCGGGGGCAGAATGCTTGCGATCCGACGCCACAACCCGCTTGTTCCCACTGGGCATGGGGCAAGCGTAGCGAGATCGCCGAGAGGTGGCCCAGCTTTCAGCCTGGGTTCAGGCTCGCAGAGCCGGAGCGAGTCTCCCGGAACTCCGCTTCGGCTGCGCCGAAGCCCAGCCTGCAAGGCCGGGCCACCCCAATCCAATCCCCGCGCGGAGTTCCCGCCCCCGCGCGGTACACTCAGGCCATGCCCCCCCGCCGTGCCTTCACCCTCATCGAACTCCTGGTCGTCATCGCGATCATCGCGCTCCTGATCGGGATCCTGCTCCCCGCCCTCCGGGCCGCCCGCAATCAGGCCCGGGTCGCGGCCTGCGGGTCGCGCCTGAATCAACTGGGGGTCGGCCTTGGCCTCTACATGTCCGACTTCGACCGCACCTTGCCGCAGGTGGCGTATCCGCCGTTTCCAGGTTCGCCCGCCCGGGTCATCGGCTCGCTGTTCGGCGGCAAGGCCGGGCAACTCCCGTTCTTCGGGATCAACCAGGTCGGGATTTCCAAGCGCCCACTCAACTCCTACGTCGGAGCCGACTTTCCCGACCTCGACCCGGCCGATGAGAAGATCGAGCTCGACATCTTCCGTTCGCCGCTGGATCGTGGGGCCCAGGACACCGGCGTGCCAATGCCCGACTACGCCCGCACCGAGTCCATGTACGACCTGATCGGCTCGTCGTATGCCCTGAACGACCACGCCCTGGATGACGACCCGGCCGAGGAGAAATGGGGCACGCTCATCCCGCCCGCCGGCGGCCGGATGCCCGAGGTCGCCGACCCCACGGCCACCTGGGTCCTGGGCAGCCACCCGATCTACAACTTCGACTCGGCCGGCAACCGCCGCATGAACTGGCACGACAGCAAGCAGGAACGCGCCAACCTGCTGTTCCTCGACAACCACGCCCGGATGAGCGTCGTCGTCCCCGATCCCAAAGGCGGCCCGCCGGTAAACATGACGGAGGACTACACGTTCCTGCCCACGCCGGGGTGGATTGAGCGCTATCCGTGGTGAGGGCCGGACTGTTGGAAGGTTGCCGCAGGATCGGCTTCGACGCAACGGTCTCGAAGTTGGATCGGGTTGAGCATAGGCCGTACCCAGGTTGAAGCTCGAGCTCGTCGCCCCGATTCTGACGTTGCGACCTTTGCGTACTTCGCGTTGAGGCGAGAACTCCGGTGATGACAGCACGTCCTAACACATCGTCATGCCGCCGTCGACGCAGATGGTCTGGCCCGTCAGGAACCCCGCGTCATCGGACGTGACGTACGCCACCGCCGCCGCGATGTCCTGGGGCGTGCCCAGGCGCTTGACGGCCATGAGCCCCAGCACGCTCTCCTTGATGGTGTCGCCCAGGTTGCTGGTCATGTCGGTGGTGATGAAGCCGGGGGCGACGGCGTTGCAGGTGACGCCCTTGCCGCCCAGTTCGCGGGCGATCGTCTTGGTCAGGCCCAGCAGGCCGCTCTTGGCCGACGCGTAGTTGGCCTGCCCGGCGTTGCCGACCACGCCGCTGGTCGAGGCGATGTTGACGATCCGCCCGAACTTGCCCTTCATCATGGGACGGGCCGCGGCCCGGATGGCGACGAAGGCGGAGGTCAGGTTGACCGCGATCACCTCATCCCACTCCGCGTCGGACATGCGGAGCGAGAGGTTGTCGCGGGTGATGCCGGCGTTGTTGACCAGGATGTCCAGCCGCCCGTGCTGCTCGGCGATCTCCTCGATGGCCTTGGCCCAGGCGACCCGGTCGCCCACGTCGACCGCCTTGATCGACGCCGATCCACCGGCGGCGGTGATGCCGGAGGCGACCTCGGCCAGCGGCCCTTCCGAACGGCTGACGAGCACGACGTGCCGCGAGCCGCCGGCGGGGGTGGCGAGGCGCTGGGCAATGGCCTTGCCGATGCCGCGGGAGGCGCCGGTGATGAGGGCGACGCGGTTGGTGGTGGGCATGGTCGTGCTCCGTGCTGCGAGCGTGAGCACGCGGCGCGTGGGGCGGGTTTGGACCCGGCGGGTTGTGGGACGGTGGCCGACCGCTCGCGCGGCCGGTTCCGTCTGGTCAGCCGCCGCCGGGGTCGCTGGAGGGGGTCTCGGTGGGGA
>CAZHKB010000395.1:0-2790 GCA_964533405.1 uncultured Phycisphaeraceae bacterium
GGGTTAGGGGGAGGCCCGTATGCGCGAGATGAACTGTCGGCGGATTGGCGTGTTGGCGCGGGTTGCTCCAGCGCTCGCGATGGTGGCCGGTCTGGCGTCGCCGGTTCTGGCGATTGATGAGGCGCATCGGCAGCGCGCGTTGGTCATGATCGAAAGGGCCGGGGAGTATCTGCGGAGCCAGCAGCACGGGGGCGGGGGGTGGGCGGTGCCGGAGGATGCGGCGGCCCCGGTGCTCCCGGCGATCACGGGGCTGGTGGTCAACGCGCTGGCGCTGGAGCCGATGGCGGATTCGGGGTCCGCGAGGATGACGCAGGCGGGTCAACGCGAGAACGGGGAGCGCACGGCGGCGATGGATCGCGGCGTGGCGTTCATGCTCTCCCACGTCCAGATCGACGGCGGGATCTATGACCAGCAGTTGCCGTCGTACAACACGGCCATCTGCGTGTCGGCGCTGTGCCGGTTCCGGGAGGGCAATGCGGAGGCCGAGGCGGCGGTGGTGGGCGGGTTGGAGTTTTTGCGGGAAGTGCAGTGGAGCGAGGATGCCGGGCCTGTGAATCCGGACGGCACACCCAGCCCGGCGGCGGCGACGGTGCAGGCCGTGGGACGTGAGCACCCGTTCTATGGCGGGATCGGGTACGGGCGGCATGGGCGTCCCGACAACTCGAACCTGAACCTGGCGATGCAGGCGTTCCACGATGCGGGCGTGAGCCGCGATGACCCGGCGTTCCAGAGGGCGCTGGTGTTCCTGCGGCGGACGCAGATGCACGAGGGGGTGAACGACGCGGAGTACGCCAAGGGGTCGCGGCAGGGCGGGTTCATCTATGCGACGGCGGAGACGGGGGCCGAGCCGGGCGTGGGCCAGAGCCAGGCGGGCGTGATCGAGGAGACGCTGGACGACGGGACGAGCGTGAGCCGGCTGCGGGCGTATGGGTCGATGACGTACGCGGCGTTCAAGACGATGATCTACGCCGGCTTGTCGGCGGATGACGAGCGGGTGCGGCTGGCGATGGCGTGGATCAACAGGAACTACACGGTGACCGAGAACCCCGGGATGGGGACGGATGGGATGTATTATTACTATTTGATGCTGTCGCGGGCTCTGGTGGCGGCGGGGGTCGAGACGATCGACATCGTGCTGGAGGGGGGCGAGGTGAGCATCGACGAGGTGCCGGGCGGGCTGTCGCCCGGGGCGGGCGGCCGCGTGCGGTCGCCGAGCGGTTCGGTGCGGTACAACCAGGCGACGGGCGTGGTCGAGTTCGAGTGCGACTGGGCCAATGACCTGATCGATCAGTTGGCGACCCTGCAGAACGAGGATGGGTCGTTCCGCTCCGTGGACGACCGGTGGATGGAGAGCAACCCGGTCTTGATCTCGGCGTACGCGATGCTGGCGCTGGAGCACGCGGTGGGGTTGGCGGAGTAGCGCTTCGCACGGAGCGAGCGGGGAGCTGCGGGCCCCGCCCCGTGGTCTTGTTGCAAAGAGTCAAGGCCCGGCTGCCGCAGACCGGCCGCCGATGCGTTGATGAGCCGGAGGCCCATCACCCCGGCTGGTGAATCGCTCGGCACCGAAGGTCAAACAGTCGCCGCCGCTTCGGGCTCGCATCAGCAGCCAGCCTGGAAGACGGTGAGGTAGTAGAAGAAGTCGTCGTTGGTGATCGCTCCGTTGGGCACGCCGTAGCCGGGGGAGCCGGGGATTGCGGTGGTGGTCATGTCGGCCACCGCGACGTTTCCGCCAGCGAACTGGATGAGGAAGTAGAAGAAGTCGTCGTTGTTGAGCGCACCATTTGGGATGCCGTAGCCCGGCGCGCCAACCACCGCCGTGGTGGTCAGGTCGGGTCGGCAGGAGAGCAGCGAGGCCCGCCACGCGCCGCGGCCATAGGTGGCGGCGACGATGGTCTTGTTCACGCGGTCGATGGAGAGGTCGGTCACGTTGACATTGGGCAGCGTGGCGTTGTCCTTGATCCATGTCGCGCCGTCGTTCTGCGAGGTGTAGATTCCGGCGCCGCTGCCGGCGTAGAGGACGGGGGTGGTCGCGCTGAAGTCGACTTCGAGGGCGGTGGGGACGACGCCCACGGGCAGGCCGGCCGACTTGTTGATCCAGGTCACGCCGAAGTCGGTGGTCTTGAGGATGCGGGAACCCGTGGAGGCGAAGAAGGAGGCGTAGGCGGTGCCGGGCGCGGTGGGGCTGATGATGATGTCGGTGACGCTGGCGTTGGGCAGGCCCGTGGAGCGGAGGTTCCAGACGGAGGCGTCGGTGGTGACGTAGATGCGGCCCGCGCCGTTGCCCGAGTAGATGGTGTTGGACGCGCCGGTGGCGACGGCGATGGCCTGGATCGTCGAGCCGGAGCCGACGGCGTTGGTGCTGATGGCGGTCCAGGTGGGCGCGCCGGCGGTGGCGTTTGTGGTGCGCCAGATGCGGTTGGTGCCCCCGAGGAGGGTGGTGGTGCTGTTGGGGTCGCCGACGAGGGGAGAGATGAAGTCGGTGGGATCGCCGCCCCACGCCGCGGACGTGATGTTGGCCTGCACCCCGCCGGTCCAGCGGGTGATCTCGAGGTAGACGTAGGTGGTGTACCGGCGTGTGGTCGTGCTCGCGTCGATCACGCTGAAGCCGCCGTCGCCGATCTGGAGCTGGGCCCAGGTCGTGCTGGCGCCGGTGCGCTCGGGGGTGCCGTTGTCCTGCGAGCCGCCGAGCATGCGCTCGACGGAGGTGGGGTGGACCTCGATGTCGTAGAGGAGCGCGGCGGCGAGGGTGGCGTTCATGTTCTGCCAACTGGTGCCGCCGTTGGTGGACTT
>CAZHKB010000396.1:0-2776 GCA_964533405.1 uncultured Phycisphaeraceae bacterium
CCCCGAAACCCCCTCACCCCTGCTCGCCATGATCGAGGGCGGGGCCGATGGAGGGCGTGTCGCTCGCTGGGTCGCCGTCGCCGTCTGGGCTCGCGGGCACGTCGGGCGATGGTCCGGGCGTGCCCGTGTCGGCGGGCGGCTGGCCAGTTGGGGTGTTGATCGCTTCGAGCAGGATGCCTTCGCGCGGGAGTTCCCAGGCGAGATCGAACGCGCCGATGGCGGCGTCGGTCCAGACCTGTGCGCCATCACCCGGCTGAGGGAAGAGGACGACCAGCCCGCCCAGGTCGGCGAATCGGCGGAGCGCCGACCAGCCCTCGGTGGGCACGCTCTGTGGTTCGGCGATGACGACGGCTTCAAGCCCGGCCAGGGTCGAGGCATCGACCGCGCCGGGATCGATGCCCTGCACGCGGATCTCGCCGGCGTCGCGCAGCGACTCGGGATCGAGGGCGGCCTGCACCCAGTCCGCGGCGCGATAGTCCGACACGCTGGGCAAGGGGCCGAACCGGCGGGGGGCGACCAGGCCCACGATCAGCGACTCGCGGCGATCAATGACGGCGCGGCGGAGGTCGTCGGCGCGGAGGGCGTCGCGCGTGGTCAGGCGGGCGGTGATGGTGATGGGTCCCGGGCCGTCGCGGCGGAGGTCGCCCAGGGCCGCCCCGTCGACACCAAGGGCGACCGAGGCGTCACGGGAGCCGGGCTCGAAGACGAGTGTGCCGCGGGCGACGACGCGGGCGTCGCCGATGGAGAGTTCGACGGGCGTTTGGGCGCGGGCGGCGATGGAGGGGCCATAGCGGGCGGCTCGGATGCGGACCTGTGTGGTGGAGGCGTCGCCCGCACCCAGGACGATGGGGCGGAGGGGCTCGACGGCGGTGATGGCGGTGTTGTCGATGGGTTCGCGGGCGGGGTTGGACGCGGCCAGGGCCAGGTCGGGCGATTCGCCGAGCGGGGGGAGCGGGCGGTCGATGGGGGCCGAGCCGCCTCGGAACTCGCTGAGAATGGCGACGACGCAGCGGGAGCCGGCGGCGGAGTCCTGGGAGATTTCCGCGGCGATGCGGGAGAGCGCGCCGTGGAGATCGGCCGCGCTATCGGCGGGGGCCAGTTCGCGGATGGAAGCGCCGACGGACTGGATGACCGAGGTTGCTGGGGAGACGACGGCGGAGGACGGGCCGGCGAGGGTGATGAGGGCGGCCCGGTCGCCGCGGAGGGGGTCGAGGCGGTCGAGGAGGGCCAGGGCTTCGGCCCGGTGCCCGCTCAGGGCGTCGGGGACGCCCAGGGAGGAGGTGAGGCTGTTGTCGATGACGAGGTAGAGGGTGGTGGCGCGCGACCCGAGCAGCGGGTCACCGCCGGGGAGCGTGGGGCGGGCGATGGCGAGGGCGGCCAGGGCGACGATGAGGCAGCGCGCGAGCAGGAGCAGCCATTGCTCGAGACGGACGCGCTGGCGCTGGCGCTTGGCGGCTTCGATGAGGAACCGCATGGCGGCCCAGCGCATGGGGCGGCGGCGGCGGCGCATGAGGATGTGGATGAGGATGGGCAGCGCGATGGCGGCCAGACCGGCGGCGAGGAGGATGGGATGGGCGAAGGTCATGGTGAGAAGCGACGGAGCGACGCGGCGACGAAGGGGGCAAGCGACGGAGATCGTGTTCGTGGGTTGGGTTGGTGGGGTGAAGCGAGGGAGGCTCTGGACTTGCACCCTTCCAGGGCGCCGGGGCGTACCGGCTCGATCCGGGGGTGTCGCAAAGCCCGCACCCCCGGGTCCTGGCGTTCAGGCGTTTAGCCTGCTGAACGGCATTGGTCCGATCGACGCGTCAGCCATATTTCGAACTCTTGATCTGGGCGTTGCGGCGGGCGACGAAGGCGGCCAGGGCCGGGCCCAGCCAGTCGTGGGTGTTGATGCGTTGGTAGTCGTAGCCGAAGCCGAGCATGAGTTTCTGGATCGACTTTTGGTGGGCGTTGAACTCTTGGAGGTAGGCGGTGCGGAGGGCGCGGGGATCGACGCGGAGGCGACCCTCGCCCTCAAGGCCTTCGAACGGGGCCGAGTCGGTGAAGTCGAACTCCATCTCGGCCCGGTCGAGCACCTGGAAGGCGATGAGGTCGTGCCCGCGGTGGCGGGCGCGGGCCAGGGCGGCCCGGATCTTGGCAGGCTCCTCGAACAGGTCGCTGATGAGCACGATGAGGCAGCGGTGGTTGAGGTGCCCGAGCGTCTGGTCCATGACGCGGCCCAGGTCGGTGGGAGCGTCGACGGGGTGCATGGAGAGGGCGCCGATGACCTGCCGCCACATGCCGCGCTGGCTCGAGCGGGCGAGCATGGTGCGGACCTTGTCGGCAAAGACCACCACGCCCACGCGGTCGCCCTGCTGGAGCGTGATGTACGAGATCGCGGCCGCGACGGCGGTGGCGTGGTCGTACTTGGACCAGTATGGGCGACCATCCGGGCTGGTCTTGCGGCCCTCGCCGGAGGCGGACTCGAAGGAGCGCGAGCCGTAGTTCATCGAGCCCGAGGAATCGACCATGACGATCAGGTCGAGGGCGGTCTCCTGCTGGTACTGCTTGAGGTGGAGTTTGTCGGTGCGGCCATAGACCTTCCAGTCCAGATGGCGAACGTCATCGCCGGGGACGTAGGGGCGATGCTGGGCGAACTCGACGGAGAAGCCGTGGTGGGGCGAGCGGTGCACGCCGCTCATGACACCCTCGACGATGGACTTGGCCCGCAGGTCCATGG
The DNA here is from genome assembly GCA_964533405.1 of uncultured Phycisphaeraceae bacterium. Lineage (GTDB taxonomy): Bacteria > Planctomycetota > Phycisphaerae > Phycisphaerales > UBA1924 > JACKHA01. The sequence goes on from CAZHKB010000396.1 coordinate 2,720, forward strand.
TGGCCAGGCGTGCGAGGGTCTGGGGGTGGAGGTAGAGGGAGGCGTCGGCCTCGGGGG
>CAZHKB010000397.1:0-2767 GCA_964533405.1 uncultured Phycisphaeraceae bacterium
CCATGCCCGCGATCAGCCACGCGACGTGGTGGTGGCGGAGGTGGCCGATCTCGTGGGCGGCGACGGCCTGAACGTGCGGGGCGGGCATGGACTCGAGCAGGGCGTCGGTGAAGATGAGGTAGCGCCAGCGAGGCAGCGCGCCCAGGACGGCGGCGTTGACCGACAGGCCGCGGGTCCGCCAGACGAGGATGCGGCGGATGCGCGCGCGGCTTTGGGCGCAGAGGGCGGTGATGGCGTGATGCAGAGGGCCGGTGGCGAGGGGGACGGTGTCCCAGATGCGGCGTTGGAGCAGGGGCATGAAGGCGAGTGCGGCGATGACGCCGACGACTTGCAGCATGGCGGCGATGGTGATGGGTGAGTCGGGGTCGAGCGACCAGGCGGGGAGCCAGACGGCCCAGGACTGGCCGGACTGCGCGGCGGAAAGGATGCGGGCGGCCAGCCAATCCAGGGCGCGGGAGAGCGACATGAGGACCACGATGGGCACGAGCATGAAGAGGGTGGAATCGCGGAGACGGGCCAGGGTGAACTGGGCGCGAGTGGGGATCTCCCAGAGCGGACGCCCCGTGTCGAGGTGGCGAAGCAACGTGGCCTCGCGCAGGCGGCGCTCGACGGGGGCGAGCGACCACCAGGACGCGGCCATCAGGAGCGAGAGCAGGACGAGGGCGAGGAGTTCGCAGAGGTAGAGGGCGATGGAGGGCGGGATGGCGGGCAGGGCCGCGGCCAGGGCCAGGCCCGAGAGTTTGACCCACCCGAAGCAGAGTGCGGTGGTGGCGAGCCAGATGCAGGAAGCGGAGCGGAAGAGGGCGGAGACACGGGAGGCGCGGAAGGGGGCGTGGTGGTCGCCTTGCTGGTCGATGGCGCGGGCGGCGGCGCGGCAGAGGTGGTGGGTGATGAGCCAGGCGAGGGCGAGCGGCGAGCTTGCCAGGAGGAGGGAGAGGGCGGCGGCGAGGGCGGGTTCTGCGCCGGCGGCGGTGAAGAGTTGCGCGAGCGGGGCGTTCCACTGGTCGGACGCGCTGGCGTGGATGGCGAGCGCGGCGGCGATAAGGAGGATGTGGAGCACTGGGAGACGGTACACGCGCGGCGGGTGTGGGGTTCGGCGTGGGGAGCGGACGAGGATGGGGGTCGGGGAGCAGAATCGGCCTCGCGAGCGGTCGGCCACTGTCCGAGCCCGGCTCGCATCCAAGCTTGCCGGGTGCGTGTGACCACGGCGTGTCGGACGCCGGGTGTAACGGGCGAGGTCAGGGGCGTCCATTGGCCGCGTGGTGGGCGATTGCTTGCGCAGCCGGTTCTGTTTGGTGGGGGGCCCGCGTGGTTCTCAGCGCGGCAGTTCGCCCAGGTCGATGACGACGCCGTCGGGGGTGTAGTAGTCGACGGTCAGGCGTCGCGCGCGGAGGCTGGTGAAGACCAGGCAGTTGCGGCGTGTGCCCCAGGCATAGCGGAGGTCGCCCTCGCTGGGACCCGCGTGGTCGACCATCTCGGTCTGCGAGGCGTGGAAGTGGAACGCGGCCAGGGAGCGGTCGCCCTGGCGGATCATGTCCTCGGATTCGGGGAAGGCCATGTCGCCCTCGCGAGCGGCCGAGCGGGGGACGAAGAGCAGGGGGCGGACGCCGCCGACGCGGGGGACGTGCTGGATCAGCCCGCCGTACTCGGTGGTGCGGTCGGCGCGGTCCTGATCGAGGTGGAGCCAGAGGGGCTCGAGGAAGGCGGGGTCGACGATGGCGGTGTCGAGCACGAGCAGGGAGAGGGCGTCGCCCCAGGAGAGGGCGGCGCGGTGGTGGTCGAGGGTTTCGGGCAACAGGTCGCCGCGGTTGTCACGCTCGACGCGGCGCTGGAAGTTGGGACGGCCTGAGAGGCGGGAGGCCATGTCGGAGAGGATGTCCTCTCGCGAACGGGTGAGCCAGACGGGCTGGTTGGCGGCCGTCCAGCGGATCGGTTCGAGGTGTCGGATGGCAAGGCGGTCGCGCTGGGCGTCGGTGAGGGCGGCGACGGCGGGGCTTACTTCGGCGCGCCATGCGCGGTTCTCCGCACTCTGCGGGGAGTAGAGCGAGCGGACCCAGTCGACCTCGGCGGGGGTGTTCGGGAGGGCGGCCAGTTCGGCGGCGCAGGCGCGCATGAGGGTCACGTCGGCGTTGGATGTCGTTGAGGAGACGGTGGCGAGCAGGCGACGGCGCTCGGAGCCGGAGGGGTCGAGGCGGGCGATCACGGTCCAGGCGTCGGCGCGGGTGCGCTGGTCGAAGTTGGCGCCAGCGGGGCCCGGGTCGGTGCGGGGATCGAGGAAGACGCCGAAGGCCAGGTCAAAGAGGGGGACGCCGGGGTTGAGTTCGCTCAGGGCCCAGCGTTCGGCGCGGTCGCCCTCTTCGACGGCGGAGACGATGCGGGAGTACGAGCGAATGAGGGCGGGGGTGGCGTCGGTCCAGGCCTTGTCGACGCAAAGGCGGCTGAGCAGGGCGACCATGCCGCGGGATTGCTCGCGGGGGAGAACGAGTTTGACGAGTTCTCGGGTGTCGTCGACGCCGGTGGGGTCCGGGTCGGAGGCGAGGAGTTCGACGGCGCCGGCACGGATCTCGAAGGGCTCGGCATTGGACCAGGCGATGTCCTTGAGGCGCTGGCGGGCGGGGGCGCGGTCGGCGGTCTGGACCGCGGCGGACCAGGCATCGCGCATGCGGACGAGGCGCTGGTCGATGGAGCCTTCGCGGCTGGAGAGGGCGCGGAGGGAGGAGGTGTTGGTGTCGGGTTGAGCGGAGGAGGAGGGGGAGGAGGAGCAGGC
>CAZHKB010000398.1:0-2757 GCA_964533405.1 uncultured Phycisphaeraceae bacterium
CCTGACCTCCACCACGGTTTGCGTGTCGCCGCGGGGCATGATGCCGATGGTGGCCAGGTGCTGGCGCCAGGCGATCTCGTGGGCGGCCCAGAACTCTTCGAACGAGGCTTCGAGGGTGCAGGACTGCATGGAGTGGACGGCGCGGGTGGACATGGCGCGGCGGCGGTCGGTGTCGGCGATGAGGTCAACGATGGCGGTGGTCCAGGCGTCGGGGTTTTTGTGCGGCAGGACGTGGCCGGTGCGGGCGTCCTCCATGACTTCCTTGGGGCCGCCCATCTCGGTGACCAGGACGGGCAGGCCCGCGGCCTGTGCTTCCATGACGACCTGGCCGAGGGTGTCGGTGATGGAGGGGAAGAGGAACATGTCGGCTGAGGCGTAGAGCTCGGAGAGTTCCTGGGCGTGGCGGAAGCCCAGGAAGTGGGCGCGGCAGCCGCGGAGGTCGCGGGCCATGCGGGCGCGGTACGGGCCGTCGCCGACGATGACGAGGTCGGCCTCGAGGCCGCGGCGGGCGCATTCTTCGTGGACCTGCTTCCAGATGGGGGTGAGCATGGGCAGGTTCTTCTCGACGCTGACGCGGCCGACGAAGATGGCCTTGACGCTCTTGACCGGGACGCCGGAGGACTCCCAGATGCGGTCGGTTCGGAAGCGGGGGTTGAAGACGGTGGTGTCGACGCCGGGCTTGAGGGCGACGACACGGCGTGGGTCCATGCCCATTTTGACGAGGGATTCGACGTAGGCGCGGCTGCGTGTGAAGATGGTTTGGAAGGGCTTGTAGAAGGCGCGCATGCTTCGCTCGGCGAGGAAGGTCATGGCGGGGTCTTCGAAGAGGTTGTCGATGTAGGCGGGGAAGTCGGTGTGGTAGACGCCCAGGACGGGGATGCGGAGCATGCGGGCGGTGAGGAAGCCGACCAGGCCGATGGGGCCGGGGGTGGAGATGTGGATGGCGTCGGGCTGGTGCTTGTCGGCGAAGCGCAGGATGCGGGTGACGGGTGGGAGGACGAAGTCGAGGTTCTCGTACTTGGGCATCTTGCCGGAGGCGACGGGCTTGAAGTTGTGGACGTAGGCGGACTCGGCGACGGGCATGTTGGTGCTGGTGAGGACCTGGAGGTCTCGGCCCGTGCGTGCGCCGATGTCGGCCATGTTGTAGATGAAGCGGGAGACGCCGTTGACGTCGCCCAGGGTGTCGGTGAAGAGAAGGACGCGCATGGGTCGCTCCAGGACGCTGGCGCCGGATCCCGGGCGGGCGATCTCGTGCTCGAAGCGCTCGATGAAGACGCGTTCCTTGTTCTGGTGGAAGAGGGAGTAGAGGTAGGGGAGCTGGGCGGCCTCGATGATGGCAAACGAGATGAGGTGGTCGACGATGGCGAGCTTGTCGCGGCGTGCGAAGGACTTTCGGACACCCGGCGTGAGGCTGGTGCGAAGGCCGTCGAGCAGGTCGTCGATGAAGGAGGCCATGCGTTCGTGCTGGCTGATGGCGGCGCCCTGTGCCCATGCTTCGGGGGACAGGCGTTGGCGGAGGTCGGGGTACTGGTCCAGGATGGGGCCGATGGAGTCGCGCAGCGCGCGGACCAGGGGATGGGTGCGCTTGCGCTTGAGCAGACGGCGGCGTGCGTAGGCGACGGCCATTCGCTTGCGGCTGGGGCGCTCCATCTCGATGCCGGCGAAGCGGAGGAGGCGGCTGGCGACGGCCTTGCCCGTGGTGCTGGCCTTGCCGCCGAAGCGGTCCTTGAAGTAGTTGGCGCCCACGGTCGTGAACTGGTGGGCCAGGAGCGCGGAGTGGCCCGCGAGCCCGCTGGCGCGGCTGTGGCCGGCCATGATGCGGCGGACGAACTCGCGCGGGTCGGTGATCTTGTGTGCGGGGCTGGCGTCGTCCTGGATTTGTGGGAGCGGATCGACCTCGGTGAAGGTACGACCGATGTTGAGCAGGCCGTGGTCGTCGGAGCCGGCGGTCCGGCCCTTTTCCCAGGCGCGGGGCCAGATGGGCTCGAAGCCATGGCGGGCGGCGTACTCGTCGATGCGGTCGGGGGTGAGGTCGTCAAGGAAGCGGCGGATGGGCTCGACGGCGTTTGCGGAGTGGGCACCGTTGACCAGTTCGAAGGCCTTGAAGAGCAGGGCGCACTTCTCGATGTGTTCGAGTCGGAGGCGGCCGTTCTGCACGTAGAGGGGGTGGGCCAGGGAGTGGGCGAGGTTCTGCTCGCGCAGCCAGCGGGCGAAGTTGTAGACATCGTCGCGGAGACCGAGGGCGGCGATGTCGTCGTGCTGCTGTGGTGAGAGCCCCCACACCAGAACGTGGAGTTTGCAGCGGTCTTCGGGGAAGTAGACGGTGACCTCTTCGCCGGTGATGAAGCCCTGGAAGCCCCGCTCGACGAGTTCCATGGCGCCCTTGACGGTGTCGTGGTCGGTGATGGTGGCCAGGTCCATGCCGCGGGCGCGGGCCTGGTCGTAGACCTTTTCGGGGGGCGAGTAGCACTCGGGGACGCCGATGAGTCCGAGGGCGGCGATGGCGGGTCCGTCGGAGGCCCAGGAGTGGACGTGGGCGTCCATGCGGGTGACGAGGTGGGAAGGCCCGCGGGTTGTGGGGGTGTGGTTGGTGAGGAGGGTGTCGAGGGAGGGGTTGGGGGGATTGATGGGAGGTTGGCTTGGATTCACGGGCCTGCCTCCTTGCCGGCGTGGTGCGTGGCGTGGCGGGTCGGCGGGATCGGTCGGTGGGGCGTCCGCTGCCGCGTGCTCGGAACCTGCTGGTCTGCGGACACTTAG
>CAZHKB010000399.1:0-2745 GCA_964533405.1 uncultured Phycisphaeraceae bacterium
CAGATCACCATGTTGGCCCGGTCCGGCTCAACCGCTACCACACGGCAGCCCGGGAACCGATCCCGCCACAACGCCACCGAATACCCGGCATTGGCCCCAAGATCGAACACCGTCCGCATCGGCCCCAGCGTCCCATCCACCGCGCGGTCATACTGTCCGCCAAAGTAGATCTCCGCGGCCTGCTGCATGTCCGTCGTGCCCAGCCGCACCCACACCGGCCTGCCGATCCCCTTGAACCGCACCCCGGTCACCCGTCCACGCCCGGGCAGCGGCAACCGCTTCCACCGCCCCAGCACACGGTCGTACGAAAACGCAACCCAATCCCGAAACCGTGCGAAGTGCCCACGCTCGGACCAGCGGTCCCGTACACCAGCGATCAAGCTCCGTCCCATGGCCCTGGCTCCCAGCCCCCCGCGCATCGGGGGCCATCCTAACGTCTCGATCCACCTTCACCAAATACCCCCTTTCAGGGTACACTCTCCCCAGACTGGCCCCACCCTCCCAGGTGGTCCCCGCCTTGGCGCGTTCTCACACGCGCCCGAGCCCCGAGCCGTCGACGCTCCGCAGCCGCACTCCGCGGCCCGGGCCAGACGCTGTCCTCGCCGCTCGCTCAAAGGGGACCCCCATGATCGAGGGAAGCATCACCATCCAACGCCTCCTCGCGAACATGAAACGCCTCGACGCCTCCGACCTCCACATCAAGGTCGGCGTCCCCCCCACCTACCGCATCGGCGGCCACCTCCGCCCCATCACCTCGCCACCCCTCTCCGAGCAAGAGGCCGACCACCTCCTCGACCCCCTGCTCAACGACGCGCGCCGCAAGAAGTTCGACGAGACCGGGAACATGGACTTTGCCTGGAACATCGCCGACGGCGACCGCTTCCGCATCAACATGTTCCGCTCCGGAAACCACGTCAACGCCGCCATCCGCCGCGTCAAGGCCGAGATCCCGAGTTACGCAGACCTCCACCTCCCCGAGATCTACGGCAAACTCGTCGAGGAGACCAACGACGGCCTGATCCTCATCGTCGGCGTCACCGGCTGCGGCAAGTCGAGCACCCTGGCCGCCATGGTCGACCACGTCAACGCGGTCCAGGACATGAACATCATCACCATCGAGGACCCCATCGAGTACCGCTTCACCCCCAAAAAGTCCATCATCTCCCAGCGCGAGATCGGCATCGACGTCGACTCCTTCAAAACCGCGCTCCGATACGTCGTCCGCCAGGACCCCGACGTGGTCTTCATCGGCGAGATGCGCGACGCCGAGACCGTCCTCTCCGCCATCCAGGCCGCCGAGACCGGCCACCTCGTCTTCGCCACCCTCCACACCGCCGACACCATGCAGTCACTCAACCGCATGCTCGAGTTCTTCCCGCCCAGCGAGCGAGACTTCATCCGCTCCAGCCTCTCCAGCACCCTCCGCGCCGTCTGCGCCCAGAAACTCCTCCCCGCCGTCGCCGAGTTCGAGGTCAAGATCGTCCCCGCCACCGAGGTCCTGCTCGGCACACCCGTCGTCCGCGCCAAAATCCGCGACGGCGAAGACGAAGACCTCCCCGCCATCATCAGCCAGTCCACGGCCGAGGGCATGCGCTCCTTCACCACCAGCCTCACCGAACTTGTCGAAAAAGACTGGGTCGACATCCAGACCGCCATGAGCTTCGCCCCCAACCGCGAGGCCCTCGAATCCGCCCTCCGAGGCGTCAAGGTCAAGTCCGCCTCCCTCGTCAACCGCATCCGCGCCTGAATCGGCCCCCCTTGCCCCTCCCCCGCGTGCGGGGGGGGTGTCGACAAGGTGATGCGAAGTTGACGGCAGAGGCCCGAAAACGCTCCCAACCGTCAAGCCCGCCGTCAGGCCGCGCCCGCGCCGCTCACACGCAACCGCCCAGCCGCTCGCCCAGCCGCTCGCATGGCTGGTCCACTCCCCACACCCCTCTTCCCTCCGTGCCTCCGTGTCTCCGGGGGAAACCCCCTTGCGTTCGCGTCCTTCACGTCCTTCCCGTTCAACGTGATCAACCCAACACCCCGTATCATGCAACCATGTCCGTCCCCTACTGGCGCCACTCCCCCTCCCCGCGCCATCTCCACACTGACATCCTCATCGTCGGCGCCGGCGTCTGCGGCCTCTCCGCCGCACACGAACTCGCCGCACGCAACATCCCCTTCCTCATCGCCGAACGACACACCCTTGGCTCGGGCGCCTCCACACGAAACGCCGGCTTCCTCATGCGCGGCATGGCCGAAAACTACGCCCTCGCCGTCCGCGACCATGGCCGCCATCTCGCCCGCACCATGTGGCGATGGACCGAAGACAACCTCCACATCCACCTCTCCCGAGGCATCGCCACCCTCCCCTCCTACCGCCCCACACCCTCCTGCCTCATGGCCCTCGAACCCGTCGAACTCGAAGAACTCCGCCAGTCCCTCAACCTCCTCCAAGCCGACGGCTTCGACGCCCTCTGGCTCAACTCCCACCACGACAGCGCTTGGCCCGCCGCCAACCCGCTCGGCGCGCTCGTCAACCCCCACGACGCGGCCGTCAACCCCTGGGAACTCATCTCCCACCTCGCACGCCCGCTCGCCCCCTTCATCCTCGAACACCACCACATCATCGCGTTGGAACCTTCATCGCATTCCGCCGCCGCCGTCGCCGCCCGCACCCCCGACACCCTGATCCACGCCCAACGCATCCTCCTCTGCACAAACGCCTACGCACCCCTCCTCCTCCCCATCTTGGCCCCCATC
>CAZHKB010000400.1:0-2728 GCA_964533405.1 uncultured Phycisphaeraceae bacterium
GGTGGTACCTGCACCTCTGGCAGATCCAGCCCATCCGTGACGTCCTGCTCATCGCCGCCGTCGTCCTGCTCATCCAGTTCGGCTACGCCCTCCGCATCGTCACCATCCCCATCCTCGTCGCCATGCTGCTCGCCTACCTCTTCGAGCCGCTGGTCGAAAAGGTCACCAAACGCCGCTGGGTCAGCCGCCCAGGCGCGACCCTGCTCATCATCTTCACCGCCGCCATCCTCGTCGTCGTCCCCCTCACGGTGGGCCTGGGCTTCGCCGCCGTCCAGGGCACCCAGCTCGCCCGATCCCTCTCCACCAATATCGCCCTGGTCAACCAGGCTTCCGAGAGCTACCAGAACGACGCCAAGGTCCAGGAGATCAAGGCACGCCTGCCCAACGACGGCTGGCGCACCATCGCCGATTACGTCGTCGAGCTCCGCGCCGACGCCGCCCGCCTCGACGACCCCGCGCTGCTCGCCGACCCCGCCAGACCGCCCTCCCCAGACGAATCAACCAACGCCGCACCCGCGCCAACCAACCCTTCCGCCGTCCGCGACTGGTGGCAACTGTTTCCCCCAAAGCCAACGTCCTCCATCCCCATCGTCTCCCCGCGCCCCGCGTTCGCGGCCCAGGCCGACGCCGCCGATGTCACCGCCGCCGAGCTCCGCGCCCAGCGCCTTCGCGACGCCAAAACCGCCGAGTTCGAGGTCGTCCGCATGGTCTCCGAGTGGATCCAGACCCACACCAGCGAGATCGGCCAGCAAGCCCTGGTCACGGGTCGCGGCGCGGTCGGCATCGCGCTCGGCACCGCTTCCAGCGTGGGGGTATTCCTCTTCCAGGGCTTCCTCACCGCCTTCTTCTTCTACTTCTTCTCCACCGGCTGGGGCAAGGTCCAGGAGTTCTGGGAGTCGCTCATCCCCGAACGCAAGAAGGGCGTGGTCGTTGACATGCTCCGCAAGATGGACGCCGTCATCGCCGGATTCGTCCGAGGGCGACTGCTCATCGGCGTCATCCTCAGCCTCTACTTCACCCTGGCCTACTGGCTCATCGGCGTCCCGGCCCCGCTTCTGCTGGGCCCCATCACAGGCCTGCTCTGCCTGGTGCCCTACCTGGGCATCATCACCGTGCCCATCGCCATCATCTCAATGTGGCTCGCCCCCAGCCCGTGGTTCTCGTTCCAGACCAGCGCGTGGTGGATGATCCTGGCGCCCATCGTCGTCTACAACCTGGGCCAGTTCGTCGACGACTACTTCCTCACCCCCTCCATACAGGGCAAGAGCACCGACATGGACGTGCCCTCCATCCTCTTCGCCACCATCGCCGGGGGCGCGCTGGCCGGGATCTACGGCCTGCTCCTGGCCATCCCCGTCGCCGCCTGCGTCAAAATCCTGCTCCGCGAAGTCTTCTGGCCCAAGTTCAGGCGGTGGGCGACGGGGCAGGAGAAAGACTTCCTGCCGATCGACCGGATGTAGCGACGATCCGCTGCGGCGTCGCAGTGCGCCGCGCGGGATCGCGCGAGCATGGTGGCCAGCACGGATCAGCAGCCGGCGCCGAACAGCGTCAGATAGAAAAAGAAGTCGTCGTTGTTGAGCACGCCATTGGCGATGCCGTACCCCGGGGTGCCGGGCACCGCGGAGCCCGTCATGTCGCACACCAGGCGATTGTTGAACGCGAACTCGCGGATGTAGTAGAAAAAGTCGTCGTTGTTCAGCGCGCCGTCGGGCGCGCCGTATCCCGCCTGGCCGGGAATGGCGAAGAGGGTGAGGTCGCCCGGGCACGGGTTCTGGCCCAGCCGCTCGATGAAGAACTCGATCACTGGCTGGACCTCGGTGGGTGGCAGGCCGTGACCCGCGCCGACGACCCGGCGGATCGTCGATTCAGCCCCCGCGGCCAGCAGCGCCTCATGCAGGTTGTCGCTGTGCTCGGGCCAGACCGTGTTGTCGGCGGTCCCGTGCGCGATCAGGAACGGTGGGTCGTCGGACGAGGCGTGCGTCACCGGCCCGGCCAGCAGCGCCAGCGCCGCCTTGCCCTGCCAGTACGGATCGGGATTCCCAGCATTCTGCTGGATCAAGCCCAGGCACTCGCCCAGCAGCGCCGCCACTCCGGTGATCGGCGTGCACTCCGTGTGCCAGCCCTCGACGCCGAAGAAGTCCGCCGGACCGAACCAATCGGCCACCGCGTCCACCTCGCTCGAGAACGAGTCATTCACGCCCACCGTGCCCTCGGCCCCCGCGACCCCGCCGGAGGTGCCCAGCAGCCCGACCAGATGCCCGCCCGCCGAAGAACCCCAGACCCCGATGCGGCGCGGGTCCAGCCCGTACTGCCCGCCGCGGGCGTGGATCCATCGAATCGCGGCCTTGGCATCGTGGATCTGCGCGGGGAAGATCGCGTTCGAGGAATAGCGGTAGTTGATGCCCACCACCGCGAAGCCCTCGGGATGCAACTGGGCCGCACGATTGGCGGCCGACGACTTGTCGCCCGCCTGCCAGCCCCCGCCGTGGATCCAGACCACCACCGGCATCGGGCGTCGGACACCCGCGGGGATGTACACGTCGAGCACCTGCCGAGCGTGCCCGTCGCCATAAGGAATGTTGGCGGCGGTGGGCGTGGGCTGGGCGTGGGCAAGCGTGGCGATGGTCAGAGCAAAGGCGCAAAGCCGGGCGGCGCGGGTGGGCATTGGGTTCTCCTCGTCGCAGGAGAACGCCGGAGGTGGCGGGACATTGCGGTTGGGACGGGTCCC
>CAZHKB010000401.1:0-2721 GCA_964533405.1 uncultured Phycisphaeraceae bacterium
TCCACAAGTGGCTGGGTGACTCCTGGGGCGTGCTGTTCAGCCACCCGAAGAACTTCACCCCGGTCTGCACGACCGAGCTTGGGGCGGTGTCCAAACTGAAGCGCGAGTTCGAGAAGCGCAACGTCAAGGTCATCGGGCTGTCGGTGGACCCGCTGGCCGACCACCACAAGTGGATGAAGGACATCGAGGAGACCCAGGGGGCGGCGGTCAACTTCCCGCTCCTGGCCGACGCCGACAAGAAGGTGTCGAACCTCTACGGCATGATCCACCCGGCCGCGAGCGACACGTTCACGGTCCGCTCGGTGTTCGTGATCGGCCCGGACAAGAAGATCAAGCTCACCATCACCTACCCAGCCAGCACCGGGCGGAACTTCGACGAGATCCTCCGCGTGATCGACTCGCTGCAACTCACGGCCCAGTACAAGGTGGCGACGCCCGTGAACTGGAAGCACGGCCAGGACTGCATCATCGTGCCGTCGGTGCCGGACGCGGAGGCGGACAAGCTGTTCCCGAAGGGGTACAAAAAGCTCAAGCCGTATCTGCGGGTGACGCCGCAGCCGAATCTGTGATACCGATCGTCGTTGCGACCCGGGCGTGCCACCGATCGTGCCTCTGCACGATCCGTGCGGGTTGGCCGGTCGTGGCCGAGGCACCGATCGCTCAAAGCGGCGATCGGCGGCACGACGACGCCCGCGTTCCATCACGAGTTCGTTTGACACCTGCCTCCACAGCGCGAATACCGCTTCAGGTTCAACGGAGCCGCCCGCGCGAGCCGTCGGGCACGCCCCGGACGTTGATCGCGTTCGGACTCGCCCTCGACCCAATGCCGCAGTTTTCGAACTAAAAAAGGGAGACGGGCTGGGAAGCCCGTCCCCCTCAGGGTCAGCATGGATCCGCCTTCGCTCCGCCGGGCGACGGCTCCTGAGCTCGCGATCAGGACTCCGTTCAGCACCCGGCCGCGAAGATGCTCAGATAATAGAAGAAGTCATCGTTGTTGATGACACCGTTGGGCACGCCGAAGCCGGGCTGGCCCGGGATCGCTCCGGTCGTCAGATCGGCCACGGCCACATTGCCCGCGGAGAACTGCGAGAGGTAATAGAAGAAGTCGTCGTTGTTCAGCACACCGTTGGGCACGCCGTAGCCGGGGGTGCCGGGGATGGCCGTGGTGGTGAGGTCCGGTCGGCACGAGGCGCGCGGGGTGCGGTAGGCGACGATGTTGGTGCCGATGCCAGCCACCACCAGCGTGCCGTCGCGTCCCATCGCGGGCGCGCCGATGTTGATGTTGGGGACCGAGACGCTCCAGCGTTCGGAGAGGTCGGCGTTGAACGAGTAGAACCGCCCGTTGCTGAACGCGCCGTTGGACATGAACACGCGACCCTGGGCGTCAAGCGCCAGGCGCGGGGCGGCGAAGTCGGCCGGGATCACCGCCGAGTTGTTCAGCACGCCGCCGGTCGCGGGATCAAGCCGCTGCAGCATGGGGCCGGGCGCCCAGTGATAGACCGAGCCATCAGGCCCGACGCCGAACTCCGACACGTACGAGTATGCCGCGGGGACCGACCACTTGATGCTCATGCCCGTGCCATTGTCGCCCATCGCGTAGAAAAAGTCGACCGCCGCGTTGTTCTGGACGCGCGAGAGGTAGATCGTCCCGTCCGGCCCGGCCATCGGGGTGGTCTGGATCGTGAACCCGTTCATCACCGGGCTCTGGTATAGGAACGCCCCGGTCGTCAGATCAAACTTCTTGATCGCGATCCCGCCCGGCACCGCATCGGCCACATAGATCGCGTTGCCCGAGATCGCCCCGCCGCACGACCCACTGACCGAGCCCACGCGATTGGCCGACCACACCGTGTCACCCGTGGCGGCGTCGATGCGCCAGATCTTGCGGAAACTTGCGACGACCGGGTCGCCGTCCGGGGCGAAGACCACGCCGTCATAGGCGCCGGCGTCGATCAGGTCGTCGCTTTCCCAGAGCGTGGCGCCCGTGGCCGCGTTCAGCGCGTACAGGTTGGCGTCGACCGAAGAGCCGTTGCCGGCCCGCGAGACATAAACCTGCCCATTGCTCGTCCCCGCGACCCACGTCGTCCAGTCGCCGGTCAGGTACGGCATGTTGCGCAACCAGAGCTCGGCCCCGGTGTCCAGATTCATGGCGACCACCGTCGCCCGGTCGGAGTTGGGCTCAGGCGGGAAACCGGTCTGGCGGACCATGAACACGCGATCGCCAGCGATCACGGGCTGCCAGGCGATGATCGAGGGCCGCCCGATGGGGCCCCACAGCACGTCCGCCGCGTCGGGGCCGACCTCGCTGGTCAGGCCGTTGCGACCGGGATTGCCTCCCGCGTTGGTCCAGTCAGCCGCCAAGGCCGACCCGGCCAAGCCAGCCGATGACAGCAGACAGACTACAACGCGCGGGCCACGGCTCGATCGGGTACAACTTGACATGCCAGACTCCTCTCCCAGCCCCCGCCGGATGATGCACAGCCTAGCACCGACGCCACGCCCGGGGCAAGAGAAAACCACGCCGGATTCCGCCGCAACCGTGCGATCGGACCCGACGTGGTGCGCTGGCTCAATCGGTTCGCGGCGAGTCGTTCTCGGGCTCAGCACCCGGCCGCGAAGAGCACCAGGGAGTAAAAGAAGTCGTCGCTGCTCAGCGTGCCGTCGAGGATGCCGTACCCCGGGGTGCCGGGGATGGCGGTGGAGGTGAGGTCGGGCGGGGAG
>CAZHKB010000402.1:0-2711 GCA_964533405.1 uncultured Phycisphaeraceae bacterium
GCCCTGCATCCCGCACGCTCAGCGCCATGTCCACGTCCGGCGGCAGCGACAGGATGTCCAGCGGCCCACGCCACGCGAGCGCGGGCGACGCCACCAGCCCGCCCACAAGCACGCTCAGCATCCAGCGAGGCAACCACGGCCCACGCCGGTCCGCCCGCCGGCGCCAACCCATGTCCAGCGTCCGAGATGTCGCGCCTCGCTCCATCGCCGCTGATCCAACCACCGCGAACGCCTGAGGTTGCGGGTGCCACGCCAGCCCCATCCCCAATCGTGGCCAACCGCACCGTCTCACCAGCGGCGCCAGCGCCCGAACCACGCGCCGCGCCCCGGCGACGCCCACAACGCCACCGCACCAGCCGCTCAAAGCTGCGGCGCGCGGCACGACAACAGCAAAGTCATGCACCAACTCAAGGCCTGGTCGACCCGCCCAGCGGCGACAGCACCCCGGCGCGGAAACGCACCACCTCGACCTCACGTCCCGGAAGCACATAGGGCCCCGGCGCATCGCCCTGCCGGCAGATCCCCATCGGCATGTTGAACGCCGCGCAACGCCCCTCGGCATCCACCATCCCCACCCATGACGCCCGGCTCGCACCCGTGGGAGCCATGTCCGACGTCCACACCATCGACCCCGGCCCCGACTTGGCTGACAGCGAGAAACTCACCGCCATCGCCCGGGGCGTCCCGGCCCGCTCGCCCCGAGTCACGACCATCACATGATCGACCCTCTCGCCATCCCGGGCCTGGCCCGCGCCATCAACCGGCGCGTGACCCCACGCATGAGCCGCCGGATGATCCCCATGCAGCCCGTGCGCCACACGCTGCTGGATCGTGTCCACCGTCATCGTCAGCGAGCCCAGCGTCGAGGCCAGCTCGGCCTGGCTCTCCCGCAGCGCGCTGGTCAGCGGAGCCGGCGCCGGCGCCAGTCGCGTCGCATCGGGCGCGACACGCTCCACCGCCGCCACCGCACCCACGACCAGCACCACCCCCGCCGCCATCGCCAAACGCGCCACCCGCGCCACGCGACGCACATGCCGCGACGCGAAGCCACGCTTGCGGTCCACCGTCGCGATGATCTTTCCGGTCAGGTCGGGCCCGTGGACCACGGTCCCCTTGAACATGTCCAGCATCCGCCGCGTCTTGGCGACCTCCTCGCAACGATCCAGATCGCCGGGAACGGAACGCAGGAACGCACGCCGCGCCGACTCATCCAGCTCGTTGTCGAAGAACCGATCCACAATCGCGTCGGGGATCGCGCCCTCGGGGATCGCCCCCTGGGGCGCAGAGCCCGGCCCGGTGCCAGCCTCGCCCTGGGGCAACCCGCCCAGACCCTCGAAGATGTCCTCGCCCTCACGCCTCACCCATTCACCTCCGCGCTGACGTGCCCCAGGCTCGTGATCTCGACATCGTGCTCATCCGGCCCGCCAACCCCGCCCTCGCCGTCCAGCAACCGACGCAGCGCCTTGCGCCCGCGGTGCAGGTGGCTCTTGACCGTCCCCTCGGGCATCCCCACATGCTGGGCAATGAGCGAGATCGGCCAATCGAGCTGGTGGAACAGCACGATGATCTCACGCTGCTGAACCGACAACTGCAAGAGCGCCTTCTGCAGCGCATCCTTCGCCAGCCCGTTGGTCTCACTGCGGATCACGCCCGTCTCGGGGCGGGCCGTCTTGCCCGAGCACGCCCCCACTACATCCGTGTCATACGAGGGCTTGTGCTTCTGGCACGCGTTCACATACAGCCGCCGCGCGATCGTGAACAGCCACGTCGAGAACCGGAACCGCGAATCGAACCGGTGCAGATTCGTCAGCACCCGCACGAACGCCTCCTGCACGATGTCCTCGGCCACATCCGGCCGCCCCGACAGCCGCAGAATGTACGCAAACAGCGACTGCTGGTGCGCCTTGATGAACGTCTCGGCGGCCCGGGCATCACCCGCGGCCGCCTGCGCGATCAACTTGGCCTCTTCCTGCCTGGTCATGCTTGTGCTCCGGCCAACTGCCACATTCGTCGTCGGCTTCACCGTCACGCCCGCGGGCCGCGCCGCCACAACCGCAACCGGTTGGACGACAAGAGCCTTGGCGCGTGCTTTGGCCACCCGCGACGAGGCTCCCACCGAGTCACTATACCGCACGGATGGATTTGTGTTGCCTGTTTTGTGCTTTGTTCGCATAGTACCCCAACTCAGAATGCGACAGATCAGACGCGCCAAGGCCAATCTGGGTCCCTAAACGTCGGCTATCGCCCCGTTCGCGCGGGTGGACTCAAAATTTCTGCGCTGCGACCGGGACCACCCCCTCCCCTCCGAACCCGCGTCTAACTCGACGGGCGTAAACGCGGCGTCGGGCCGACGGGGGCATCATGATCAGATCGTTCTTGGCGTTGGTTCGGCTCGGCGTCGCGTGCTCGGCCGGAGCGGGTTGCGTGCCCGGGGTCTCGGCCCAGTGCGATGGACGCTGGCTCACCGGCGAGCAGCCGGTGGGGCTGAGTGGGCCCGGCCTGTGCGCGGTCGGATGGGACCCAGATGGTGCGTGGCCCCGCACACAGGTGGTCGTGGTTGGGGGTCAGTTCCTGGCTGGCGGAGCTCCGCTCATCACGAACGTCGGAGCATTCGACTCCACGACGGGTGCATGGGAAGCAATGGGCTTCGGCGTGGACCAACGCCAACGGGCGGGCCACCTCGTCCCGCCCGTGTTCATTGACCGCCTTTG
>CAZHKB010000403.1:0-2709 GCA_964533405.1 uncultured Phycisphaeraceae bacterium
GAGTCGGGACGGGAGTCGTTTGTGGGCGTACTGCGGGGTGGGGGCGTGGAGACAAATCGGGCGTCGGGCCGGAGGCCCGCCACCCCTAGTTAGGAACGGGTTCGATCTGGAGTTCGAGGACGGCGTAGCCGTCGAGTTCGAAGTGCTCGACGGTGATGCGGGTGGGGAGCGGGGTGGCGGTGGAGCGGTCGGGGTTGAGTTTGAGAGGGATGTCGAAGTCGGCGGAGTCGCGGGTGGGGCCGTGGTGGGTCCAGTTTTCGAGAATGGTGTGGTCGTTGACGATGACGCGGACGCCGTCGTCGGAGAGGGTGGAGATGCGCCAGCGGCCGGGTGGGAGGCGGAGGGTGGTGTTGGCGATGGTGCCGAAGTAGTTGGAGCCGGGGGATGGGGTCATGGGTGGCGGGGACGCGTGGTTGATGAACACGGCATCGAGAGTGTGAATCGTGTCGATCCCGCCGTGGGCATAGCGGAGGACGAGGTTGGATCCGGAGTTGCGAGAAGTGCCGAACCCGATGCGGCGTGCCCGCCACGCTTCGAGGTCTTCGCGCGGGTCAACGGCGGAATCGAAGACGTCGATCATCCATTGGGCACGGATGAGCACACCCTTGAACGCGCCGTGGGCCGGGCCGGCGAGGGTGAGGGTGTAGGCGGTGACGTCGGAGTTGGCATTGGGCGAGACAATCGCGCGGATGGGGCTAGGGAGGTGCGGGACTTGTTGGACGGTTGGCTGCGTTGATCCGGGCGTTGGCGTGTCGGGGGAGGGGGCGACGACTCGGACTGAGCCGTGGTTGACGGTGGCCTGGACGAGGGTGTGGTCGGGGACGCCGAGGATTTCGTAGATGTGTTTGCCGTCGTCGTCCGGGGCGCGGCGGACCATGGGGGATTGGTGGTTCCAGGGGAAGTACTCGCCCATGATGATGTTGTGGCGACCGGCGAGGGCGGGGCGGGCGCCGACGGTCGCCCGCGCGCCGAGCGCCTCGCCTCGGCGGTCCATGGGCGCGGTACGACCCGGAGGGTCGGTCGGCGGCACGTCGAGGGCGATCGGCTCGCTCGACACGCCCCCGGGCGACGCCTCGGTCTTCACGGGCGTGGCCACATCGGTGAACTGGTTGTCCCACGTCCGCGTGCTCTCGACGGCGCGAAGATGGATGCCCACCGCGTCACCCGTGAAGCGGTTGGCGACGAGCAGGTTGTCGCGCGTGCGCTGGTGGTTGGCCGCGGCCCACTTGCCGGACATGAGGCCCGGGTCGGCGTCGTGCCAGAGGTGGACGCCGGCGGCGTTGGACGTGAAGGTGTTGTTGGCGATGGTGTTGCGTTCGGAGTGCTCGATGTTGATTCCGCCGCGCTCGAGGCCATAGCCGGCCTCGCCATTGCGTGCGAACTGGTTGGACGCGATGAGCGTGTCCTGCGAGTATCCCCCCCAGATGCCACAGATGGCGTTCTGGTTGAACAGGTTGCCTGCAATCACGTTTCCGAAGGAGAAGGTGAGTTCGAGGCCGTGTGCGGCGGCGTAGGAGAAGTCGTTGCCGATGAAGAGGTTGTCGTTGCAGCCCTTTCGTTCGTACGTCCACGGGTTGCCTTCGGAGTCGGTTGCGGGGGCTGGGGTGTCGCCCATGGCCTCCTTGCCGCCGAAGCCGAAGACGCCGTCGCCGCCGTGGGTGGCGGAGTTCTCGATGAAGAGGTTCTGGTTGCACTGCTCGAAGAGCAGGATTCCGGCGGAGTCCTGGCCCCGGTTGTAGACGGCGTGGGAGTAGCCGCGGATGCAGAAGTCGAGTGCGTTGCGGCTGATGACATTGCGGCTGGAGCGCCACATGGCGATGCCCCAGCCGGAGAGGAAGGAGAAGTCGTTGTCGTAGATGCGTGAGTCGGTGACGTTCTCGAGGATGAGGGCGTTCTGGGTGCGGCGCGCGACGCAGCCGGACACCGTCACGTTGCTGGAGTCCTCGATCCAGATGCCCGCGCCGTAGTTGGTCGCCCACTGATTGTTGTCGTTGTCGTGTGGCCAGAGCCAGTCGGACGAGTCCTCGGCGGCGGGTGTGGAGCCCAGGCGCATGGCGTAGCCGTCGGAGACGTCGCAGTCTTCGAGGACGAGTTTGTAAGCGTTGGTGGCCCAGATGGCGTGCTTGTAGCGGTGGATGTGGGCGCCGCGGATGGTGACGTGGTGATGGCCGTCGATGCGGATGCCGATGCCGGTGAAGGTCTCGTGGGGGTCTGTTCCGTCGCTGGCGCCGTCGCGGGCGAGCATTTGGCTGCCCGGCTTGTTGGTGGGCCACTCGATGGTGATGTTGTCCGCGGCGACGTGGATGACGCCGTTGTTGTCGGGGTCGGGGATGAAGAGGCCTTCGGGGATTCGGATGCGGCAGGACTCGGTGATGACCACGTTGTCGCGGTCGATCACGAGTTCGGGCAGCAAGGGCGATGGTTGTGGCGACGGCTCGGGTTGAGCGAAAAGGGCGAGCGCGAGAAGGTGCGTGAGCATCGGGACATGGTACAGGAAGGTCCACCGCGGCACGAACAGAGCCGGCCGCGCCCGCGGTCGGGCAACCTTCCGAGAGTCCGCGGGGGCGAGCTCACGCGGGACGGCTGGAGGGTGCGCGCTGCGATCCCGACGAACCGAATCGGGGCAGGGCGCGAGGTCCGGGCGTCCAAAGAGTGGTCGATCAGACACGGTTGCCCGACCGCTCGCGCGGTCGGCTCCGTTGTTGGGTG
>CAZHKB010000404.1:0-2709 GCA_964533405.1 uncultured Phycisphaeraceae bacterium
GGTCCTCGCCCGCTGCAACGCCTCGCCGTTCGACCCCGCCCGCGCGACGCCGCGCTCAACCACGCCCGCGCCCGATCCACCGCCGAGATCGGACGCCCCTCCTCATCCACGCCCCCCGGCGCGAACCGCCGCACCGACCCCGACGCATCGATCACCGCCACCACCGCCAGCCGACGCGTCTCCCGCACGCTCGACGCACCCGCCAGCGTCATCGCCATCAACGCAATCAGCCCGCCCCGTGCCACCGCCACCGTCCACCGCCGCACCAGCGTCATCGCCGCCAGCAACCGGATCGCCACCAGCCCGGCGGGGATGGCCAGCAGCGCGAGCCACAGGAAAAGAGGACTGGCAAAGGTCACGCCAGAATCGTAGAGAGTCTACCCCAACTCGCGGGAACGCTCCCGGTCTGCTCCCCCGCGTGGGGGGGAGGGGTCGACGAGGCTCTGCAACCTTGACCAAGACGGTAACCGCTTCCGCGCGACCGGACCATCCGAGAGCATGAACAACAACTCTGCGGCCCAAACGCGAAGGGGTCTTCGATCAGCCCAGAGACCGGACACAACCCGTCGGAGTGGCACCCCCGCCTCACCTCACCTCCACCACCACACGCCCGTCCCGCTTCCGCTCCCACTCCTCCCTCAGCAGCACCGCGTTCTTCGTGTTCGCCTTGTACCACACGTCCGCCACCACATCCACCACCGGCACCAGCCCCAGCACCCAGTCCACGCCCAGGTTCCACAGCATCTTCCCCACCACACGCTTCCGCGCGCCAAGCCGCACCGCATCCACCACGATCAGGCTCCCAAGCCCCATTGAGACCGTGTCCCCCACCACCGGGATCAACCCCATGATCGCATCCCATCCAAACTTGATCGTGGTCCCCGGCACCGTGAACTGGCTGTCCAGCAACTTCGCCAGCGCGAGAGACTTGGGCAGCGCCTCAGGCTCCACCCGCCGCGCCGCCGGAGGATCGACAACCGGCCCCGCCCTCTCGCCCGTGCCCGGAATGTCCGCGGTCGGTATCGCCATGCCCAACCACGCTCCCACGCACCGCCGCGTGCTCGAGCGCGCGGAGCGACCAACGAACCGCCACCATGTGGCCAAAGCCAATAGTGACAACGGGCCGCAGGCCGGCACCCTCCACCCGCCGCGGCCCCTGTCCCGAGCCCCTCGCCGGAGCCCACCCGCCAGCCGCCCCGCGTGTGCCCACGCTCGCGCCTCGAATCGTCAGATCACCCGCAACACCAGCAACACGATCAGCACCACCACCAGCACCCCAACCAGGCCGCTGGGTCCATACCCCCACTTCTTGCTGTACGAATACGTCGGCAACGACCCCAGCAGCAGCATGATGAGCAGGATCAACAGAATCAGTCCGATGATCGACATGTCGGCCCCTTCCAGCAACCAGCGCCTCAAACGACCAGCCACACGGCCAATCCACCCGGATCATGCCCCCTCCACCCGGCACCCCGCTGAAAACCTCGTGAATCCACACTCATTCCGGGTTGGGACCTATTCCGGGTCGGGTTGGCTCGCCTCACTCGACCGACCAGGCGCGCGTCGCAAGCCCTCGGACGCACAGCCACCCGCGCAGACCTCGATTCCTGGTTCCTCCTCGCCCCCCCTCGCCCGCACCGAGCTCTACCTCGCCAACCACTCCCTGGGCCGACCGCTCGACCAGACCGCCCACGACGTCAAGGAAGCCCTCGACCACTGGTACGAAAAAATGGACGACGCCTGGGAGCCCTGGCTCGCCGAGATGGACGCCTTCCGCACCCGCATCGCACGCCTCATCAACTGCCCGCGCCCCGACGCCATCATCCCGAAAACCGCCGCCGGCCAGGGCCTCCGCGCCGTCCTCAACGCCCACGGCTCACCCGGCACACCCGCCGTCGCAAAGCCCATCCACGTCCTGGCCACACGCGGCGAGTTCGACTCCATCGACTTCATCCTTCGCACCTACGCCGCCAAGGGCCGCGCCCGCATCACATGGATCGACCCCGACGACTCCGGCCTCTTCAACCCCGACAAGATCGCCCAAGCCATCACCATGACCGTCGACCTCGTCGTCGTCTCCCCGGTCGTCTTCGCCACCGGCCAGATCCTGAGCGGCCTCAAAGCAATCGCCGCCGCCATCCACGCCGTCGGCGGACACCTCCTCCTCGACTGCTACCACGCCGCCGGCGTCATCCCCATCAACTTCAACGACTCCGGCGCCGACTTCGCCATCGGCGGCAGTTACAAGTACACCCGCGGCGGCCCCGGCGCCTGCTGGCTCGCCGTCCACCCCCGCCACCTCATCGACCAGCCCCGCCCCGTCAGCCGCCGCCACGCCCTCTCCACGCTCGACACCGGCTGGTTCGCCAAACACGACAAGTGGCTCTTCGAGCGCCAGGACGAACCCACCCTCGCACCCGGTGGCGACGCCTGGCTCGAAAGCACTCCCGCCATCCTGCCCTTCTACCAGGCACGCGCAGGCCTCGAGTTCACCCTCGCCGTGGGCGTCGATCGCCTCCGCAAGTACAACCTCGAACAACAAACCTACCTCCGCGACCGCCTCACCTCCCACGCCGTCAAGGTCTGGAACTTCGACTCCCAGAACCAGCCGGGCCACGGAGCCTTCCTCCTCGTCCCCGCCCCCGACACCACCTCCGCCGTCGCCGCCCTCAAACGCCGCGGCCTCAGCCTCGACGCCCGCCCCACACC
>CAZHKB010000405.1:0-2695 GCA_964533405.1 uncultured Phycisphaeraceae bacterium
GCCGCGGCCCCGCTGCGCACCCCGAGATCG
This sequence comes from uncultured Phycisphaeraceae bacterium, assembly GCA_964533405.1. GTDB lineage: Bacteria > Planctomycetota > Phycisphaerae > Phycisphaerales > UBA1924 > JACKHA01. Next base: position 31 of record CAZHKB010000405.1, read on the forward strand.
TCCGCCACGCCGCCGCCACCTTCAACGCCCGCGTGACCAAGGTCGTCCAGAAGAAGCGCCCCTCGGGCTGAGCGGTGCCATGGGCCGCGGCTGTGAGGGGTTGGCGCGACTCCGCCAGCCGACCAACACATGCCCTCTCTCTGCCTCTGCCTTCCTCTGTGCCCTCTGTGCCTCGGTGGTGAACTGCGCTTCCACGGCGCCCCCCTCCCCCCCCTCACCGCAAAATCAAATCAGGCGTGCCCGCGCACGCCTGATGAAGCGGACTCAGTTCTCACCCAATGCTCACGCCGACTCCGCCCTCGGATGCGCCGCGTCGTACGCCTTCTGGATGCGTCGCGTCGACAGGTGGGTGTACACCTGCGTCGTGCTCAGCGACTGGTGCCCCAGCAGCTCCTGCACACTCCGCAGGTCCGCCCCGTTGTCCAGCAGGTGCGTCGCGAACGAGTGCCGCAGCGTGTGGGGGCTGATCGTCGGATCAAGCCCGGCCTCGCGCAGGTACTTGTCCAGCTTCCGCCTCACAGACCGTGACGACAGCCGCTTGCCGTGCTTGTTCACAAACAGCGGCGACTGCCCGGACGGCTGCGCGAACCGCGAGTCGGCCTTCAGCACCTGCAGGTACTTCTGCACCGCGCCCACGGCGTGCGAGCCCAGCGGGACCAGCCGCTCCTTCTTGCCCTTGCCCCGCACATGCAGGGCCTCGCCCGGCAAGTCCAGGTCCTCGATGTTCAGGCCCACGACCTCCGACACACGGATGCCCGTGGAGTACAGCGTTTCGAGAATCGCCCGATCCCGCACCCCCAGCAGGTCCGCATCGCCCGGCGCCGACAGCAGCTTCTCGATCTGGTCGATCGTGATGGCCTTGGGCAGCCGCTTGGCCTGCCGCGGCGTCCTGATCAGGGTCATCGGGTTGCTCGCCACGATCCGACGCCGCTCGGCCCAGCGATAGAACGACCGCAGCGTCGCAATCTTCCGCGCCATCGTCGCCGGCGAGTACTGGTGCTCTCCCAGCGAGCCCAGAAACGAGCGGATGGTCTCCACGTTCCCGGCGCAGATGGCCTCGGTGACCGTCTTCGGGCCGATCGTCGCCACCACGCCCTGGCCCTGGCCGTTGGCCCGCATCCGGAACGCGGCCTCCTCGGCCGCACGCTCCGGCTCGATCCCCAGCTCGTGCCCCAGGTACTCGATGTACTGCCGCAGGTCCGCTCCATAGCACCTCGCCGTGTACGCGCTGAAATGCCTCTCATCAGTGAGGTAGGAGGCAAACGCTTCGGTCACGGGCAACGTGGACGTCGACATGGAGAAAACTCCTCGGTGGCCTCTTATCGGTCGGCGGTAGCCGGACCCTTAGCGGGCCCTTCGGCGGTCGGTCTGCCCGCCCCCCGACAGGCCGGAACTGCTCGAATCGGCCCCGGGCTTTCCCGGTGCCGCGGTCTGTTTGGACATTGCCTCGATCTGCCGGCACACCGCGAAGGCATCCCCTGCCTCGAGCGGAGACCCGGGCTGGCGAGCGAACTCCAGCACGGCTCGCGCAAGAATGGCCTCTTGGCCGCCGTCGCACCTGAACTCAAAGCGGTGGGCGTGTTTCGAGAACGTGACCCGCGTCAGGCCCAGCGCGTCGGCGCCCGCTGCGGGCCCGCCGCCCGCTGGCGACTGGCCCTGATTCTGGGGGCGCGACGGTTCTGGATTGGAAGGCATCGGTCCCATCTGATCCGGGGTTATTCGGCCAGAGGGGACACGGACTTGACCGCCTTTGGCGTTTACTCGCGCCCGCTTTCCTGGGCGAGGCGGATCCACTCCTGCTGCACAAGCCGCGCCACGCAGTAGTGGGCCGCGAACTTCGCGTACAGCTCCATGCTCGCCAGATGGACTTCCCACGTCAGTGCATCCCTCGGATCGTGCCGCCCCGTCGCGTAGTTCCGGAGGTCCGCCAGAACCTGGTGGTTCCGCGCGTCCAGGTGCTCCGAGACCAGCGCCATCGGCCGCTCGTCCGCCAACCCCGCGCCGATCGCCCCGCCCCGCGGATCATGGTCCGTGGGGCTTGACACCAGCGCACGCGGGTCAAACCGCTCCTCACCATCAGGCCCGGTCAGCCCCATCAGGGCCAGGCTCAGCCCGATCACCGGCGGGTTGTACGGGTCCCAGGCCGTGATAGTTCCCACAATGATGGCGTCAACTCCAAGCGCCTGCGCGAGTTGCCGCGCTTGCGCGGGGGTTTCCACAGCCTCCATCCGCAGCGCCCGCATCGCGCCCAGTGTGCGATTCAGCGGCAGAACCCGCACGCCGCGCACCTCGGCCGCGGACGCCACCAGCGCGTCGGCAACCTGCTCGCTCGACGCGTACGAAGTCCCCGATTCATTGCGCGGCGGCGCGACCGCCCACAGAACCTCGCCCTCGAGGCTCGAGTACGGCGCGACCACCATCTCCGGCGGCGTGAGCGGCCTGCCCTGCTTCTTGGCCGCGCACCCCGGCGCAATCACCGCGCCAATCAGCACAAGCAGCGCAAGAGCCAGCGGAGCCAGAGGTCGGACAACAGGCAACAAGTAGCGCAGGGCACCCATGCCGGTCGACATCGCAAAGTGCAAGCCACCTTGCGCCGCCCGCTTGGTCAAGACCCCAGCCCGCTCAATGCCCCTCGGCCCCGCCCCCCTCCGCCCGAGCAGTCCGC
>CAZHKB010000406.1:0-2688 GCA_964533405.1 uncultured Phycisphaeraceae bacterium
GTCCTGCTCATCCTCAACGCCCTGGCCATCGTCACCGTCATGCGCCTGGCCGGGGTCGTGCTCGCCACCGCCCTGCTCGTGCTCCCGGGCGCCACCGCCCTGCGCCTGAGCGACCGCCTCTGGGGCGTGCTCGCCTGGTCGCTCGCCGTCGCCATCACCGGCGTCCTGGCCGGCCTGTCGCTCAGTTTCGAGGCCGACCTCTCGCCCGGCCCCAGTGTCGTGCTCGTCCTGGTCGCCCTGTACGCCGCCGTCTGCGCGGTGGGCTGGGCAAGCGACAGGCTCCGCAGAGCCCCAGCCAGCATCTGATGCCCCACCGTGCCACCACCCCCGGCCTGAGCGGGTGGTGTGAGTCACCGGCGGTTCTTGCACCGACCGGGGATCCTCTCCAAACGCGAAGCCACTCGCTCGCCCCGCCGCATCTATCCACCATCCTCCCCCGCTCGACAGAATCCCCCGCACCGCGCATCATGGTGCGTATGCCCCTCCGCCGCTTTGGTTTGATCTTGCTCTGCGCGCTCGCGCTGGCCCTGGCCCCGCCGCCGCGGGCCCTCGCGCAGCCCCGCCCCCCGGCCCTGACCACCTTCACCTTCAACTCCGACTGCTACGAGGTCGTCAGCAACCTCGACCGGCGCGACGCCCGCGCCATCGCCCACCACATGGACCTGGTCTTTCGCGAGTACGAACGCCGTCTCTCCTCCTTTGGCACCCGCAATGCCAAACGGATCCGCCTCTACCTGCTCAAATCCTACGACGACTACCTCGCCCACATCGCCACGCAGGGCATTGACGGCTCCAACTCCGGGGGCATGTTCTACGTCCGCGGCTCCGAGGCCGGGCTCATCACCTTTGAGGAGGGCCAGTCCCGCCGCCGGATGCTGGGCGTCCTCCAGCACGAGGGCTTCCACCAGTTCGCCTTCATCCGCATCAGCGCCGACCTGCCCCCGTGGGTGAATGAAGGCCTGGCCGAATACTTCGAGCAGGCGGTGCTGGTCCGCACGCAGTTCCGCATCGGGCAGGCGGCCCGCACCAAGATCGAGCGTCTCCAGACCGCGCTGGAGGACGAGAACACCTTCGAGTTCGAGCACATGCTTTCCATGACCTCGCGCGAGTGGGCCAGCCGCGTCTCGGGCGGCGATCCCAAGGCCATCACCATGTATGACCAGGCGTGGTCGATGGTCCATTTCCTGATCCACGCCCGAGACGGAAGCTACGCCGGAATGTTCGAGGACTACCTCAAGGCCCTGGCCCAGGGGCTGGAGCCCCCGCGCGCCTTCGAACAGGCCTTCAACACCGACGACATCGACTCCTTCCAGACCGCCTGGGCCCAGTACGTGGACGCGCTCGAACCCGATCCGCTCAGCACCGTCATCGAGAACCTCGAGGTGCTCACGCCGATGATCGCCGAACTGCACAGGCGGGGCGAAGCCCCCCGCGACGTGGACGAACTCCGCGACGCCCTGAACGCGTCGGGCATCATCGTCCGCCGCTACGACGCGGGACTGGTCCGCCAGATCCGCGCCAACGATCCCGCCCTCTTCGAGATCCCACAGCCCGAACGCCGCACACGCCCGCCCTCCATCGAGCCCATCCCGCCCGTCGACGACGAGCCGATGGGCCTCGAAGTCCGTGGCCTGGAAGCCACCGTCCGCCTCGTCTGGCGCAAACACGAGGGCGAGTGGATCGGCGACGTCGAGTTCAGGTGATCTTCCCCCCCCCGCCTGCGGGGGAGGTGTCAACAAAGCTCTGCGACGTTGACGGAGAGGGCACGGCTCATGCACGCCCCGCAGCCCTACCGCCGCTCCACCACCACCGGCACCAGCGTCCGCCTCGACCACTCCCGCGGCGGGTGGTACCACCAGATCACGTCGCTCGCCGGCACCAGCAGCAGATTCCGGTTCAGAACCCGGTCGATCGGACTCTCCAGGGCCGCGAACCCCGCCCGCGATCCGCCTCGCCGCGTCAGGTCGCGGTCAAGTTCCGCGAGAGCCTCGAGCGTGATATCGACCTCGGTCAGGTAGACCGCCATCGCGTCGTCCGTCCCGCGCAGCAGCCACGCGTCGTCCAGACCGCCGGCCTCTCCGTCCCGCGCGATCCGGCCCGGCCCGTCCCCGTCAGCGTCCCTGTCAGCGTCCTCGCCCTCCGCAGACGCCGGGCCTCCCGTCATCGTCTCATCGAACGGAGAAATCGTGACGCCGATCGCTCCGGCCAGCATCACCGGAGACTCCCGAACCACGCGCCAACCCGCGGGAGCCGCCGCCACCGCCGCCTCCAGCGCCTCGATTACCTCGCGCGGCTCATCCGCGCTCACCCGCAGCGCCAGCCGATGCTGCTCCGCCAGCGCCATCAGGTCACGCCGCGCGACCGTCCCGGGCAGCAAACGCGTCGAGATAAGTTCCGGCTCGGGCGCCTCGCCGGTCAGGTCCGTCGAAAGATCAAACAACGTCCCATCGAAGGGCGCGCTCGCCAGCCGCTCCTGCAACGAGCCGTCACCAACATCGCCGGCCGGATCACCGGTGGCCACTTCAATCACGTCGGCTCCGGACGCGCCTGGAATCACCGACGGATCAAGCGAGCCCGCGCCATCGCCCGCGTTGCCGCTCGCGTTCGCGACACGTGATCCCGCGTCCACCTCGCCGCGCGAGGCGCCGCCCTCGACACCCACATCCGCCCCACCGACCGCGCGATCGG
>CAZHKB010000407.1:0-2680 GCA_964533405.1 uncultured Phycisphaeraceae bacterium
GAGGTGGATCGAGCCGGTGTGCTGGGCGAGGGCGGGGAGGGGGAAGAGAGCCAGAGCCGACGAGACGCAGAAGCGGATGGAGCAACGAAGCGACGGGGCGACGGAGTGACGAAGTGACAGAGCAGTGCGCGGCGAGATCGGGTGCGGGCTGCCCCCTCCGTCGGCTGGCAGAGCGTTGCCGACACCTCCCCCGCACGCGGGGGAGGGGGCCGAGCGGGCTCGCTTCGCGAGCGTTGTGCGGCGGATCACGATCCCCTGCCTTCCTCTGTGCTCTTTGCGGCTCTGTGGTGAACGCTTCTTGAATCACCGGCGGAGCTGGGCGACGCTGCGTAGGGTTTCGTCCGCGGTGCGGATGGTCTGGCTGTTGAACTCGAATGCCCGCTGCGTTCTGATCAACTCGATGAGTTCCTTGGTGGGGTCGACGTTGGAGGCCTCGAGGTAGCCCTGGCGGATCGTGCCGCGGGTCTCTGTGCCGGGCTGGCCCGTGATGGGCGGGCCGCTGGCGGCGGACTCGACGAACAGGTTCTCGCCGACCTGGGAGAGGCCCGCGGGGTTGACGAAGACGGCGGTTTCAAGCTGGGCGATCTCCTGCGGCTCGGCCTGGCCCTGGATGCGCACGAAGATCCGCCCGGTGGCGTCGATCTCGATCTTCTCGGCGTCGGCGGGGATCGTGATGTTGGGCTCGAGGCGACGCCCCTGGTCGGTGGCCAGGACGAGTTCGCCGTCGGAGTTGAGGGTGAAGTTGCCGGCCCGGGTGTAGGCGACGCCGCCGGGGGCCTCGGGAATGGCGACCTGGAAGAAGCCGGAGCCCTCGATCATGACGTCGAGTTCTTCATCGGTTTGGATGGGCGAGCCCTGGACGAAGGAGACCTGGGTGCCGCTGACCTTGACGCCCAGGCCGACGTAGAGGCCGGTGGGGCGTTGGTCGCCGTTGGCGTTCTCGACGCCGGGCTGGGCGCGTTCGATGTAGAGCAGGTCCTGGAAGTTGACGCGGGAGGCCTTGAAGCCGGCGGTGTTGATGTTGGCCAGGTTGTTGGCGGTGACGTCAAGGCGCGTGTTGAGCGCGGAGAGCGCGGTGGATGCGGACTGGAGCGCAATGTTGGCCATGGGGGGAAGTCCGGAGTGAACCACAGAGGCACAGAGACACAGAGGAATGCGGGACGAGGGGTCGGGGCGGAGCGGGTGGACAGGTGGTTGGGTGACGAGGCCGGCGGCGCGAGCCCCCGCATGGGGCGTGTTGGGGCCGGAAGTCCTTAAGCGAGATCCGGTGACTCCCGCGGCCGCACGGTGCCCGACTGCTCGCGCAGTCGGCTCCGTTGGACGCTTCACAATCCGCGTGCCGGGCGGGGGCGGAGGATAAAGATGGCATAGCCCGGGGGGGCCAGGCGGAAGTCGCGGGCGTCTTCATCGACCACGGCCCGGATCCGCAGCGGCGAGCGGGCGATCAGGCGTTCCCACTGCTTGAGGTCATAGGCGCGGAGGGTGTAGGTGGAGTCGAGGTGGCGGGCGGCGGTGGGGGTGGTGACGGTGAGATGGCTGAGGACGGTTTCGTCGCGTGCGCGGGAACCGAGGCGGGCGGGGCCACCTGGCGCGGGGAGGTACTGGACGAGTTGGTCGACGCGGCATGGGCCGCGGGTTCCGGACCAGGTGTCTTCGGAGGGTTGCTCAAGGCCGTAGGCGGTGAGGCTGAGGCCGACGGCGTAGAGGCCGGTGGGGCGCAGGACTCGGGCGATGTGGTCGAAGTGGGCGAGCATGACGCGGTCGGTGGGTAGGTGGCGGATGGAGTTGATGGGGGTGAAGGCCACGTCGATGGAGTTGGGGAGCACCGATCGTGCGGAGGTGCGATCGGGGGCGCGAGATTTGGTGAACGATTCCATGTCCGCCCGGAAAACGCGGGCTAGGCGGCCGAACCGCGCCACGCGGGCGGCGGCGTAGGCGACCATTGCGGGCTCGCGGTCAAAGCCGATGGCGCGGTGGCCTCGGGAGGCGAGGACGCGGAGGTAACGGCCCGTGCCGCAGGCGGGTTCGAGGAAGGTGATTGGGGAGCGACGCCTCGTGGCGGGCAGGAACCGGCGTGCGAGGCGGAGCAGGGCGTCGATTTCCGCGGCCGTGCCGGGGGTGTGCAGGATGTCGTAGATCGCGGGCGAGGCGTAAAAATCGTGGGAAGCGGGCATGGGGGCGATGGTACGGATGGGGTGGCGGGTGGCAGCGGGTGTGTCGCCGACGCAACCCGGCTTGGCGGGCTTGTCGGCGCCGAGGGTGCAACGGTGTCAATCACGCGGCGGGCCATTCGAACCGAGTCAAGTCGCAACGGCGAGTTGACTCGGTGATGCAGTCTCATGGCCCGCCGGGGGTTCTGAACACTTCGGGCACATCGCGGTCGCGTTGGTCGCCGGAGAACAGGGCGTTGCTGGCGCCGGGGTCGAAGGCGGTGATGGTTCCATTGCCGAGCACGATGTAACCCATCTCCTTGGGGGACATGGACTCGGCGTGCCCATCGCAGAAGGCGACGTTGGCCTTGCTTCCATGGCGGGCGTCGGGGCCGGAGCGGTGCTGGGCGCCCGGGTTCTGGGGGTCGCAGAAGTCGCCTTCGGGAGTGAGGCGGGGCGGGTCGAGGGAGTAGGCGTGCCCGCCCATGGCGAGCAGCTGCGGGTGGCGGGCACCGTCGCTGAGGTTGGGG
>CAZHKB010000408.1:0-2673 GCA_964533405.1 uncultured Phycisphaeraceae bacterium
CCCGCCACCGGGACAACGATCATGAGAACGAAGATGGCGGCGTGTCTGCGCATGACGAAATTGCGGGTCATGGCTCTAGGGTAGGGAAGGGAAGGGCGCAGGACGTGCGGAGGGGGCGGACTGCGCCGCCCGGCGGATGACCACCAGAAGATCGCGGGGGTCCCCCTTGCCGACCAGTTCCCACGCGCCAGCGCGCCGGACCTCTTCGCGCGTCGCCGGATCGTTGTAACCGCTGTGGGCGATCACGCGGCAGGAAGGGAACCGCGCGGCCAAGGCGCGGATCGCCCCCATGGGACAGTCGCCGGGCATGGTCAGGTCCAGGACGACGACCTCCGGGCGGCGCTGCACGACCTCTTCCACAAGCCCGTCGATCTGCTCCTCATGCCGGACATGGACTGCGCCCGCGAGCGATACCTCAACGAGGCCGCGTCACCGGCCGACCGGGCCGCCCGCCAGCACCGCACCGGCACCGACGACCTGCCCGACGACTGGCACGATCGCCCGTCGGATGACCGGCCCAAAGATCCGACCCCAACTGGTGGTGTATTGGCGCAACGGTCTGGCGGCTCGACCGGGCCAAGCCTGGCTCTGGATGGCACGGCCAGCAACGAGAAAACCGCCGCCGCTGTGGCGACCGGCATCGCCGTTTCAAGCGAGAATTCTCGGGGTTTCGGCGCGGCCCGATGTGACCCGGCCCGGAACACGCCCCAGCAGCAATACGGGCGGAGGGACTCGAACCCCCAACCTCCTGATCCGTAGTCAGGTGCTCTATCCAATTGAGCTACGCCCGCGATCCGCTCCAACGATACGCCTCCGCCGACAACCCGGCAAGCCGTCCCCCCCACAACACCCCTTGCACTCCGCCCCGGGGCGCGGTAGGCTGGTTCCGGGCCGCCTCCGCCCGCGCGCGTGCCGTCGGCCCCGAAGGGGGTTCCAACATGTCGCACCGCACCCGCACGCTCGGCCTAGCTCTGGTTCTCGCGCTCGCCGCCGGATCCGCCGCGCCCCGACCGGTCCACGCCGACGAGATCGTCCGCCTCGATCAGGTGCCCCCCGCAGTCCGCGCCACGATCATGGCCCGCCTCGCCGGCGGGTCGCTGGTGGAGATCGAACGCACCACCGACCATGGCCGCGTCCTCTTCGAGGTCGATGTCCGCGCCGACACTGGCATCGTCGAGTTCGACGTCGAGGAGAACGGCGCGTTCGCCGGGTACGAGAACGACGGCCCAGAGGATGAGGACCAGCCCGAAGACCCCGAAGAAGAAGAGGAAGAGGAAGACGATGGGGACGACGACGAGGACGACGATGAAGACGACGATGAAGACGACGACCAGGGGGTGCAAGCCGACCACGTCGAGCACGAACCGCTCGCCCGCGACCGTGACGTCCTGATCCCCACGCCCCTCGCCGACCGTGACCGCTTCTCCCCCATCATCGACCACCCCTACCTGCCGCTCAGCGAGGTCCGCTGGACCGAACTGCGCTCTGAAGACGGCGAGCGCGTTGTCCGTGAGGTGCTCGACCGCACCCAGATGGTCGCCGGCGTCGAGTGCCTCATCCTGGCCGAGCACGAGTACGAAGGTACCGGCGACGACGAGGCGCTCGCCGAGATCTCCTACAACTTCTTCGCCCAGGACCAGAAGGGCAACGTCTACTACTTCGGCGAAGAAGTCGACGACTACGAGGACGGCCAGGTCGTCGGCCACGGCGGCGCGTGGCAGGTCGGGAAGAACGCCGACGAGCCCTGCCTCTTCCTCCCCGCCGACCTCGAACTCCTCACCGTCTACAAGCCGGAGAACTCACCCCCCGACGCCAGTGAGTGGGCCTTGATCGGCTCGGTCACCGCCGAGTTCGAGTCCTCCGCCGGCGAGTTCAAGGACGTCCTGGTCATCCTCGAATCCAACCATGACGACCGCTGGGAAGAGCGGAAGTACTACGCCCGCGGCATCGGGCTGGTCAGCGAGAACCGCTCGCTCAACCTGGTCGAAGTTCGCCACGCCGATGCGCAGCCGTGACCAAGTTCCCCACCCCTCCCCCTGCTCCTGCTTGGAGGAACCGGGGCGGGCCGTGTGTGGGTGGCATCCGAGTACCGCGTCGTCTCCCCGTCTCTTCCCGCGCCCACTTGACTTCCCCCACCAACCCGCAACCATTCCCTCCCGGCTGGGGTCTTTTCCCCGGCCAGCCCGCCCGGAGGATCGATGGCTCATTCCCTGTCCGCCAAAAAGCGCGTCCGCCAGAACGCCCAGCGCCGCGCGATCTCCCGCTGGCGCCTCCGCACGATGCGTGAGGCGATCAAGGAGTTCAACACCGCCATGGCCGGCACCGACAACGCCGCCGCCAAGGCCGCCTTCCAGAAGGCGTCTTCGATCGTTGATCGCAGCGCCCAGAAGGGCGTCATCCACCGCAATCAGGCCGCTCGCCGCAAGAGCCGCATGAACGCCCGCCTCAAGGCCAAAGTTCTTGCCAAATAAGCCTTCTTGATGGTCCGGGCCCAGAACGCCCGATACAATCTCCTCATCGCGATCAGACCGGGCGACGCGCCCCCCGCGAACCCGGTCTCGCGACCGCACCGACCGCTGCCCCCCAGCGGTCGGTGTCCTTTTTGACGCTTCCCATTCCACTCGCGTCGATCCGGTACGGTACCCCCGCATGCCCCGCGCCAGGCTCCGAACC
>CAZHKB010000409.1:0-2658 GCA_964533405.1 uncultured Phycisphaeraceae bacterium
CCCCCTGGAACGCCTCGCCCCCATGCTCCCCACCCGCGGGCACATGGCGCTCTTCCTGGCCATCTTCCACGAGAGCACCCACCTGGGCCAGCTTTCCTCCTGGCGCAAACTCGCGGGCATGCCCGAGGCGCTGTCGAAGTTCGAGCGGTAGGGGCCACCGAAAAACCGGCAACCGCTGATCGGCTCGAGTCTGCGCCCGGAGGGCGGACGAACGTAGCCAGGGGCTTCAGCCCCTGGAAATCGCCACACATGCTCCACCGTCCGCAGGGCGGGCGAGTCCCTGGTTCGCCCTCCGGGCGAGAGAAGAACGGAGCGAGCGTGCGGGCGTTGAAGCGCCTGGCTCCGGCCGCGCGACCTCCGGGCGAAGCACGGACTGCGCAGACGCCGGGCTCCGTCAGCGCCGTCACAACCGCCGCGCGTACACCACTTTGTCATCCCCCGCCGTGTAGAAGTCCCGCAGCCTCGCCTCTTCCGCGTACCCGCAACCGAGATAGAACCGGCGCGTCGGCTCATACAGCGGCTGGCTCGACGTCTCGATGTACACGCGCCGACCGCCCATCGCCGCCACCCGCGCCTCGGTCTCACGCATCAGCCGCCGCCCCAAGCCCCGCCCCTGGGCCGACTGGTCCACCGCGATCCAGTATAGATCGAACGAATCAACCGTACAGGCGATTGGCCCGAAACACGCGTACCCCAGCACCCGCGCCGTAACTCCCGGTTCGCCCTCGCCACCCGCCCCGGCGTCATCCAGAAACACAAAGTGATACCCGCTCGCCTCCCCCTTGGCCAGCCGCTCGTCGGCCAGTTCCGCCGCCACGTCCACCTCGGTCGCCCTGAAAAACCCGGTCGAACTCACGATCCGCCGGATCACCGCGGGATCGCCCGCCAGCACTTGGGTCCTCACGCACAGCGCGTGGTCTGCTCGCACGCCACTCATGCACAAGCGTAGGGTCGGTACCATCCGCGCTCGCCCCGCCACGGAGCCCCGCATGGACCAGGACACCCTCGACCAACTCGTTCTCGACGCCGCCTACCACCAGGCCCTCAAGTCCCTCCGCGAGGGCGGCATCCCGATCGGCTCGGCCCTGGCCGCTCCCGACGGCACCGTCATCGCGCTTGGGCACAACCTCCGCGTCCAGGCTCGCGAGCAGATCGCCCACGCCGAGATGGTCTGCCTCCGCAACGCAGGGGTCGGCCGCACCGATTGGGCCACGCTCACCCTGGCCTCAACCCTCAGCCCGTGCGCGATGTGCTCGGGGGCCGCGGTCCTGCACGGGGTGCGCCGCGTCGTCATCGCCGAGAACGCCAACTTCCAGGGGCGCGAAGACTGGCTCAAGGCCGCTGGCATCCAGACCCGCGTCGTGAACGACCCCCGCTGCATCGCCATGATGCGCGACTGGATCAAGCACAACCCCGCGCTCTGGAGCGACGACGTGCCCACACTCCCCCGCGCCTGATCAACAACGCGCTTCGTCTCTTTGCCACTCTGCCACTCTGCCACTTCTGGGCTCGACGCACGCCCCACCGCTCGCTCGCGCGTCGCGTTCGCACGACGCCACCCTTCAAAAACAGCGACATCGGCGGAGAGCCATCCGCCGATGTCGCAAAGGAGGGTGCTGGTTGTCCGATCCGTCTCTCCCCACGAAACCCGGCGTCCGCGCTGGCGGACACCCGGTTCTACCACATCGCCAACCCCCACGCCACAACAACCCGGCGACCACGCAAGATCGTCCCGCAACCATCGCCCTTATCGGACCGCTGAGGTCGTCACCGCGGATTCCGCGGGCGCCGGTTCGTGTCCACTTGCGCCGGGGCCGCGCCCGACAGCCAACGCCGTCGCGCTCGCGATTGTCCCGGGCTCCCCCGCCCCAGTCGCCTGCCCCGTGATCAGCCTCGCCCCGCGATCAAAGAAGAAGAACATCCAGATCCACTCGGCCAGCACCATGATCCGCGACCTGAACCCGATGAGGAACAGCACATGGATGAACGCCCACACCTGGAACGCGAACATCCCTTTCACATGCACGCCGTTGATGACTCCCACCGCCTTGCCCCGCCCGATCGTCGCGAGAATCCCCTTGTCGTGGTAGCGGAACCCGGGGCGGTCCGGGGTTGCTGGCGCACCAACCCCGCCCCGCACACCCGCGACCTCTCTCCAGATGATCCGCGCCGCGTGCGCCCCCATCTGCATCGCCCCCTGCGCCACCCCCGGCACCGGCTCGCCCGTCTTGGCATCCATCAGGCTCGCCAGGTCACCCGCCACGAACACGCTCGGGTACCCGGCCACCGACAGGTCCTCGCGCACCATCACCCGCCCCGCCCGATCCATCGCCGCGCCAGTCGATTCGGCCACCATCGCCCCCAGTGGGCTGGCTTTCATCCCCGCGGCCCAGAACACGTTCTGCGCCTCCAGCCGCTCCGCGCCCGTGCTCACGCCACGCTCATCCACACCCGTCACCCGCGTGTTCAGCCACACCTGCACACCCAGGCGCTCCAGGTCCCGCTGCGCCCGCTGCGACAGGTCCTCCGGATACGCCATGAGGAGCCTCGCCTGCGCCTCCACCAGGATCACCCGCGCCGTCCGCGTATCAATCGACCGGAAGTCGCGCGGGATCGACATCCGCGAGATCTCCGCCATCGCCCCGGCCAGTTCCACCC
>CAZHKB010000410.1:0-2656 GCA_964533405.1 uncultured Phycisphaeraceae bacterium
CCGCCCGTGGATCTCGTCCACCTGCTGCGTCGCGCCAAGGTCGACACGGGCGGCCTTGGAGGTGCGGAGGATGGACTGGGCGAGCGGGTGGTTGGAGTGCTGCTCGGCGGTGGCGGCGGCACGCAGAAGGTCCGCACCCTCGACGCCCGTGGCCGGGGCCAGGCGGGCCACCTCGAACTTGCCGGTGGTGATCGTGCCGGTCTTGTCCATGACCACCGCATCGAGATTGGCCGAGGCTTCGAGGTATTCGACCCGCTTGATCATCACGCCCAGGCGAGCGGCGGCGGCGAAGGCGGCCACCATCGCCGACGGGCTGGAGAGCAGCAGGGCCGCCGGGCAGCACACGACCAGCACGGAAATGGCGGCCTCGGCGGCGGCCTCCTGCGAGCCCGCGCCCTGGCTCTTGATGAACCAGACGATGGCCGCGATCGAGAGCGCGACGGGGACGAAGAACCGGGAGACCTGCTCGATGAGGAGCTGACGCGGGCTCTTGCTGTTCTCCGCCTCGCGGATCAACTGGCTCACCTTGCCGATGGTGGTCTGCTCGCCCACCTGCATGACCTTGAGGTCGATGCCGCCGGTGAGGTTGGTGGTGCCGGCGTAGACCAGGTCGCCCGGCTCCACCTCGACCGGGGCGGCCTCGCCGGTGAGGGAGGCCTGGTTGATCGTGGTGCGCCCGATGGAGACCATGCCGTCCACCGGCAGGTTCTCGCCGGGGCGGACGCGGACGGTCTGGCCCACCGTGACCTGGCCCAGCGGAACTTCCTGCTCGCTGCCGTCGGGTCCGATAAGTCGGGCGGTGTTGGGGGTCAGGCGGACCAGCTGCTCGATCGCCCGCTGGGCGCCGAAGGCGGTCCGCCGGAGGATCTGGTCGGCGACCAGCAGGATCAGGGCCAACATGCCGGCACCGACGTAGTTGCCGATCGCCAGAGCGCCCAGAATGCCGAGGGCGGCCAAAGAGGACGAGGAGATCCGAAGGGTGCGGACTTCCTTGAGCGCGACCCAGAACAGGGGGATGGCCAGGATCAGGGCACCGATCGCGGCGGGGATTTCAGCAATTTGGGGTTCACCCCACCCGAACCACCGCATGATGGGGGTGGCGATCACCAGCACGCCGCCGATCAGGTAGAACAGGATCCAGCGGTCGATCTCCATCTCGTGGTGGGAGCAGCAGACGACCGAGTCGCCAACGGGCTGCTCAGGGCCTCGGGCATGACCATGACCGGGTTTGCCCAGCAGGTGCCCGTCGTGCTCGGCCTTGAGGACGGCGCTGGCCTGGCTGGCGGCCATGGCGGGGACGGCGGGGTGGTCATGCCCGGAGTGGTCGTGATCGCCGTGAGTGTGGGTGTGGGCCATCGGAAGTACAGGCTCCATCGGGAGTTGAGTTGTCGCCGGACGTCGTCCAGAGGCGGGCGGTGCCGGGACGCTCCGGCGAGTGCGGAGGTGTCCAGGCGATCGGCGTTTTGGATGGTAGCGCACCGAGGGCGCGTGGCATCCAGCCAAGTGGTACGTCGGCGGGGCGGACTGGTTCGGCTGAAGGGGAAAAGGCCGAGGCCTCGCGTCGTGCGCCGCGTATCGTGCATGGAGGGGGGCCGTGGTTCGATCGGTTCGAAGGCCGGTTGGCGGCGCGGGCGGGGTTGTGGCAGAATGGGAGTCAGGGGCAGTCGATGAGTGAGTCGGCCAAGTCACATCTGGCGGTTGAGCTGGGTACGTTCCAGCGGCTGTTGCCTTGGCTGTTGGACCGGACCGGTGACTTCGCGCTGGTGGTGGGCGAGCAACCGGTCGGTGTTTTTACGACATGGGAGGATGCGTGCAAGGCAGGCTATCTGCGCGTCGGAGCGCACCGCGGGTTCCTGGTGAAGCGGATTGAGCAGACGCCGAGCGTGAACTACTTCACGAGGTCATTTGGTGCGTGCCCCACCTGACGCTTCCGATCCTGACGCCGGGGCCGATGATGCAGGCGTTCATCGGCGTGAGTGAGGCGATGGGGGCGGCGTCGCGCGAAGCTGGCGAGCAGGAGCCGCCGCCTGTATCGGCCAACGGGCTCGTCGTGGACACGGGGGGCGATGTGTCGCGTGGTTGACCCGTCAATCGTGGAGCAACTGGGGCTGCTCCCAACGTAGGTCATGCGCGTGAACACTCCATCGACCGGGTCGTCGCCGGTGGAGCAGCCCGTGTACGACGTGTCGATCTGGCTCTTCCGCGACAGGACCAAGCGGGTGTTCCGACGGACGTT
This sequence comes from uncultured Phycisphaeraceae bacterium, assembly GCA_964533405.1. Lineage (GTDB taxonomy): Bacteria > Planctomycetota > Phycisphaerae > Phycisphaerales > UBA1924 > JACKHA01. The sequence goes on from CAZHKB010000410.1 coordinate 2,237, forward strand.
TCCGGTGTGTGCTGCCCGCCTGCGCTCGCAAGGGCAAGGGGTCGAGATGCTGCTCGGGCGGGCCGTGCTGAGTCAGTGTCTGCTGATCGTGGACGGGCCGGGGGATCGGTTCACGCTGGCGTTCTGAGGGACTCGGCGGCGAACCCGGTGCCGCGAACTCCGTACCCTGCGCCAAGAATGCCAACGACCACGCCAGAAACCCAAGCCAGTGCGACACGCCGGGTGATTATTCTGGGTTCGACCGGCTCGATCGGCACGCAGGCGATCGATGTGGTTCGCCACGTCAACGGGCTGCATGAGGCCGGGCGCTGCGGGACACGGCTTGAGGTGGTGGGGTTGGCGGCGGGGAGCCGGGCGGCGGAGGTGGTTGCGCAGGCCGAGCGGCTTGGGGTGCGGGACGTGGCGCTGGCGGATGAGGAT
>CAZHKB010000411.1:0-2654 GCA_964533405.1 uncultured Phycisphaeraceae bacterium
CCCCATGCCCTCCTCCTTCAACTCCATCGACCTCTTCGGCCCAGGCCCGCACCGCTTCGCCCAAGGCCCCCAGGGCAACGCCATCATCCCGCTGGCCGTCCTCGCCCCGCTCACCCCAGGCACCACCGCCTACGGCATGCTCGACCTCGAAGTCATCGTCACAGGTCGCCTCGTCGCCGACTCCGAATCCGACCTCTGGACCAAACGTAACGCCATCGCCGCCGTCCTGGCCTTCCCCGCCGTCCCCGCCACTCTCATCGACCACCACGCCCACTCCTGGACCAACATGACCTTCTACCGCTTCATCGAGAGCGACCGCACCGATCGCGGCCGCAAGCATTCCCTCTCCTTCACCGCACTCTTCCGCAAAAACCTCCTCTCCACCGCCGGCGACGGCTGAGTACCCCCCCAGGTGCCGCAGACGGGCTGGCACAGGTTTGCAACCTGTGGCCGGGGGCGCGGCCCTGGCCCGAACACCCACACGCACTCTCTCCGTCTCTCCCTCACTTCATCTCCACCACCATGGACCCCACCACCCTCACCAACCTCGGCGCCGCCGGCCTCATCGCCTGCATGTGGCTCCTCGAGCGCCGCGCCGCCGCCGCTCACACCCGCGCCCTCGAGCAGGCCCACGACCAGCTCCTGGCCGAGCGACGCGACACCGCCATCCTCATCCGCCTGGTCCGCGACTCCACCCGCGCCCTCTCCGCCGTCGAACGCACCCAACGCGCCGTCCTCACCCTCCTCGAGTCCATCGCCCAGAGCCGGAGTTCAACACAGAGCCACAGAGACACAGAGCCGAAGCGCATCTGAACCAGACAAGCCGCCTCGCCACTTCATCCCCGCATCTCTCTCTCGGCAAGCCCCTTGCCTCCCCTCTCTTCCCCCTCTTCTCTGCCTTCCCCCGCTCTGTGCCTCTGTGGCTCTGCGTTCAATCCCCTCCTCGCCCCTCTCCGTGTCTCCGTGGTGAACTCTCTTCCCCTGCCGTCCTCTGTGTCTCTGTGGTGAGCCCCTCTCCCTACCATCCCCGATGCCCGATCCCACCCGCATCGACGCCGCACGCGACGCCGTCCTCCTCGCCTCCCTCGTCTGCCGACAGGTCCAGTCCAACCTCTCCGCCATCCGCCAGATCACCAAGGACGACCGCTCCCCCGTCACCATCGCAGACTACGCCGCACAGGCCATCGTCGCCACCGTCCTCACCGAGCGGCTCGGCCCCATCCTCCTCGTCGGCGAAGAATCCTCCACCTTCCTCCGCCAACCCGAGCATCGCCCCCATCTCGAAGCCACCCTCGCCGCCGTCCAGCAACTCTGGAGCCACTGGACCGAGGACGACCTCCTCCGCGCCATCGACATCGGCCGCGGCGACGCCCACCACCCCGCCTTCTGGACCCTCGACCCCATCGACGGCACAAAGGGCTTCCTCCGCAACCAGCAGTACGCCGTCTGCCTCGCCTACATCGAATCCGGCCAGCCCACCATCGGCGCCATGGGATGTCCCGCACTCCCCCGCGACTTCGGCGCCTCGGTCGACGCCGCCGACCCCCGCGGCTGCCTCTACACCGCCGCCCGCGGTGATGGCGTCACCGAGGAATACTGCACCGCCGCCGATGACGCAGAGGGCACCGATCGCACCAGCCTCACCCGCCCCATGCACGAGCCCGACGACCCCATCATGATCTGCGCCAGCGTCGAAGAGGCCCACTCCGACCAGTCCGCCACCGCCCGCGTCCTGGCCGCCATCAACGCCGAGCCCGAGCCGCTGCGCCTCGATTCCCAGGCCAAGTACGCCGTTGTCGCCCGAGGCCAGGCCGACGCCTACCTCCGACTCCCCACCCGCAAGGGCTACGTCGAACGCATCTGGGACCACGCCGCCGGCGCCGTCGTCGCCCAGGAATGCGGGTGCACCGTCTCCGATATCCACGGCAAACCCCTCGACTTCTCCAAAGGCGAAGGCCTCGAATCCAACACCGGCATCGTCGTCGCCACCCCCAGAGCCCACGGCGAGATCATCGCGGCCATCAAGGCGCTGGATGTAAGTTAAATATGTGACCAATCTACTGAACGCAAAGGTCGCGAAGGAGAGTTAAAGGCGAGGGCTGGTCGCCCCGGACGCCACCTCGGGCTTGCACGGCTCCTCCCCCTTCGCGAACTTCGCGTACTTTGCGTTGAACACGATCAACCCATGCCCACCATCACCCCCCTCATCCTCACCCCCATCCTCAAGCCCAAAGTCTGGGGCGGCCGTCGCCTCGCCCGCCTCGGCAAGCGCCTGCCTCCAGAAAACTCGCCCGATGCTCTCATCGGCGAATCCTGGGAGCTTGCCGACCTGGGTTCCACCTCCGTCTCGGGGGGCGGGGGCGAGGCCGCCCGCTCTGTCGTCACCGCCGGCCCGTACGCCGGGCGCACCCTCCACGAGCTCATGGACCTCTGGGGTGATGACCTGCTCCCCCGCCACCTCCGCACCGCGTCCGGCGACTTCCCCCTGCTCGTCAAGTTCCTCGACGCACGCGAACACCTCTCCATCCAGGTCCACCCCAGCCCCGCCTACGCGGCGGCCCACCCCAACGCTCACCTCAAAACCGAGTGCTGGTTTGTGATGGACGCCCAAGGTGGGACGGCTCTCCGAGCCGGACTTTCCACCCCCGTTACCC
>CAZHKB010000412.1:0-2642 GCA_964533405.1 uncultured Phycisphaeraceae bacterium
CTCGATTCCATCCGCCGCACGCGGCCGTTGAAACGTGTCGTGATCACCCGCCTCATCGCGGGCCTTCCGCTGGCGGGGATCAGCGTGATGCACCTTGTTGGCGCGGCCCCGCTGAAGCCGATCCTCGAAGCCGCGAAGATCCCGATGCCGGATGTCAACGCGATCCTCGCGCCCGTGCTTGGCGTGCTGGCGGGGCTGATGCTGCTGAGCGGCGCGTTCGCTCGCGTCGGTGCCGCGATCGCGTGCGGGTCGATGGCCGTCGCGCTGTACGCGCACCTGACCGCCGACTGGCCCGATGAGCCGCCGATCGTGCTCCCCATTGCCGTGCTCGCCGCGTCGCTCTACGTGCTCTGGCGCGGCGGCGGGGCGTGGAGCGTGGATGGCAGGTCGAGCAAGTAGCGCGGGCCGACCCGCCGCGACCGGTTGGTCGAGTTCAAGCGCGACGAGTGCCCCGTTTCAATGCCCTTCCCTCACGTCGGGTTGGCCGCAGAAGCCCCGTGCCATGCATCGTTGAGGTTGCTGATGGCCTCTTCGGCGGCGGAGGCGTTGCCCACGGGTATCTTGTCCGCGGCCAGATCGGCGACCACGGCGTGGGGGAGAAGCTCGCTCAGGGCCATAATGAGGGGCGGGTATTCCTGGATGTGGCGGAGTGTCAGCGCTGCGGTGGCCGAGTCGTCGAGTGCCAGCGCGGTGGTATGGAGCATGGTGGTGCAGGCGGTGACGAAGCTCACCGCCGTGTAGTCGTCGCGCAGCATGCGGGCGGCTGTCTCGCCGCGCACCTTGCCGTAGAGACCGGCCAATGCCCCGGACACAGTGCCCAACATGTCCTTCAGCACCCCGCCCCCGTTGGTCCCGCCCATGGCCTTGACATGCGCCTCAAGGTCGGCGCGCTGGCGGGTGAGGACCGAGTGGAGCTTGTCGATCACGCTCCCGGCATGTGCGATCCGCCGGAAGTCGTCATTGCCGGCCTGCTTGACGACCGCCTGCGACACATGTTCCAAGACAGAGATCAGGTCACCGAGGTAGCTGCGGACGGTCTCTTCACGGGTTGCGGTCATCGGGAGTTTCCTTCTAAAAGATGCGGAGTGAGGGGTACAGGCCTTCTGAGCGGAACATCCTGTTCCAACGGCAGCGGGAAAGGGGCCGCCCACAGCGCACCCCTCTGTGCGACAAATAAATATAACTATTCAGCGCGCTGAAACAACTGCGGATAGTTCCCCTATCTCGGCCATCCAGCCGCATCTATGCGTTGCGTGGACGATCTCTTGAAGCCATGGGTAGTAGCTGCGGCGATTGATGACGCCCGTCACCCACGTGCAAAAATGGGACGACGCCGTCACGCCCGCGCCATCGTCGGAAGCACGGTGCGGGATACTTTGACTTCACCATCACCCGCGCCGACGACGCGCCCGCTCGCGCTGGTCGAGAGCGGGCAGCGGCTCACGCACCAACTGCGCCCCGGCGCAGCGCCGAGAAGTGAGCCGGATGAGTCCACACCGACCTCGGGCCGAAACTGCCGGGCTCGCCGCGCCCGGCCCGCGGGCGGGCTCGGGGCCGAGCTGTGGGTGAAACTCGTCGATGCGACCGAGCCCGCGCCCACCAATCCCGCCGCGCTGGTCTTCCTGACCATGACGACCACGCCGACCTTCCGCGCCCTCGTTCAAGCCCGGCGAAGGCGGGGAAATTGGGGGGGGCCGCCGTCTCCATGGCCCGCTAGATCAACACACGCGGCGAGAACGGGCCGTGGGGCGAGCAGGCGCAGGCGACGAGTGCGGCGCACGTGTTCGTCTTGCGACAACTGAATGAACGCTCGCAGCGGCCCCGGCACACGCTGGGGCCGTCGTCATCTGGGGGGCTGTGCGCACGGAATAGGACGGGCGGCTTGCCTATTCCCTCGTGAGCCATGAGCCACTCTGTCACCAACGCGCCAGTCCCGGTCCAGTCCAGCGGCGCAAGCACCGCTCTGCCAGTCACCCCCGCGCTCCTCGACGCACCCGCCCCGGCCGCGACATCTGGGGCACGCCGCGTGCTGCGGGTCGCAGCGTGGCTGGTCATCGCCGCGAGCGTGCTGGTCATCCTCCGCGCTCTGCCGACAGCCCAACTGCTCGACCTGGTGCAGGAGAAGGTGGCGACGCTGGGCCCGTGGGGCCCCGTGGTCTTCGGCGTCGTGTACTTCGTCGCCGCCCTGCTCTTCGTGCCGGGCTCGGCGCTCACGCTGGCGGCGGGGGCAATCTTCGGACTGGCCTGGGGATTCGCCACGGTGTCGGTGTCGTCCACGCTCGCGGCTGCGGCATCGTTTCTCATTGCTCGCTACCTCGCCCGCGAGAAGGTCCGCCGCATGGCCGAGAGCAACCGCACCTTCGGCGCAATCGATACGGCCATCGCCCAGGGAGGGTGGAAGATCATCGCGCTCCTGCGGCTGTCTCCCGCCGTGCCGTTTTCGCTGGGCAACTACCTCTACGGGCTCACCCCGGTGCGCTTCTGGCCGCACATTCTCGCGAGCTGGGTCGGCATGATGCCGGGGACGTTCCTGTACGTCTATCTGGGCTTCGCGGGCAAGACCGCGGCTGCAGGCGGGACTGGAAAGAACCCGTGGCAGTACGTGCTGCTGGGCGTCGGGCTGCTCGCCACCATCGTCGTGA
>CAZHKB010000413.1:0-2623 GCA_964533405.1 uncultured Phycisphaeraceae bacterium
CAACCAGGCTGCCGGTGGTCTGGACGATACCGGCCTTGGCGTTGAGGTCGATGGAGTTTTTCTTGGCGGGCTGGGCGTGTGAGGCCCCGGTGCCGAGGCGGTTGAAGAGGTCGTTTGGTTTCGGCATGAGTAATCCTTTCAATGAATCCGGCATCGGGCGGACATCCGCCGGAATTGCCTCGGGAACCGACGGAGAGATTGATGAGGAGCCGCACCCGTAGCGACACCTTGCGGGATGGTTGGTCGGAAGTCTTTTTAGAACCCCATGCCGCCCATTCCGCCCATGCCTCCCATCCCGCCCCCGCCGTGCCCGTGCCCGGCGTGACCATCCTTCGGCTCGGCCTTCTCCGTGATGATGCAGTCGGCCGCCAGCAGGATGCTCGCGACGCTGGCCGCGTTCTGAAGGGCCGAGCGATCGACTTTCGCGGGTGTGATCACGCCCGCTTCAACCAGGTCCTCGAAGGTGTCGGTCAGGGCGTTGTAGCCGAAGTTGGGCTTCGGGGTTTCTTCGATCTTGGCGACGACCACCGTGCCCTTGGCCCCCGCGTTGTCGGCGATGGTGCGGGCCGGGACCGCCAGCGCCTGACGCACCACCTCAAGCCCTGCCGCGAAGTCGTACTTGGCCTGCCCGATGTCGTCCGACGACACTTCCTTGCTCTTGCCGTAGACCGCGCGCCACTCCTTCATGGCTTCGATCGAGGCGCGGGCCCGGATGAACGAGACGCCGCCGCCGGGCACGATGCCCTCAGCGACCGCGGCCCGGGTCGCGTGCAGGGCATCCTCGACGCGGGCCTTCTTCTCCTTGAGTTCCGCCTCGCTGGCGGCTCCGACGGAGATCTGGGCCACGCCCCCGGCCAGCTTGGCCAGGCGCTCCTGCAGCTTCTCGCGGTCGTAGTCGCTGGTGGCGGCCTCGATCTCGCCTCGGATGATCGAGACGCGGGCTTTGATGTCGTCCGAGTCGCCGCCGCCCTCGATGACGGTCGTGTTGTCGGCGTCAACCTCGATCTTCTTGGCCATGCCCAGCTGCGACAGCTGGACATTCTCCAGCGTCACGCCCAGGTCCTTCATGATCGGATCGGCCCCGGTCAGGATGGCGATGTCCTCGAGCATCGCCTTGCGGCGGTCGCCATAGCCCGGAGCCTTGACGGCCACGACCTGCAGCGTGCCGCGGAGCTTGTTGATGACCAGGGTCGCCAGCGCCTCGCCCGTGACATCCTCGGCGATGATGAGCAGGGGCTTCTTGGCCTGCATCACCTTCTCGAGCAGCGGCAGCAGGCCCTGCACGCCCTCGATTTTGTCCTCGTGCACCAGCACCAGGCACTTCTCCAGCTCGACCTTCATGCCGTCGGTTGAGGTCACGAAGTTGGGCGACAGGAACCCGCGGTCGAACTGCATGCCCTCGACGACCGTGACCTCGGTCTCGCGCCCCTTGCCCTCATCGACGGTGATGACGCCGTCCTTGCCCACCTTGTCGAAGGCGTCGGCCATGATCTTGCCGACCTCCATGTCGTTGTTGGCCGAGATGGCCGCCACGTTCTCGATGTCGCGCTTGCCCTTGACAGGCGTGGCGAGTTCCTTGATGTGATTCGCGGCCGCCTCGACACCCTTCTTCATCCCGCGGACCAGCGCGTTGGCATCAACCCCGGCGGCGATGTGGCGCAGCCCCTCGCGGAACAGCGCCTCGGCCAGCACGGTGGCCGTGGTCGTCCCGTCGCCGGCATCGTCAGACGTCTTGCTGGCCGCCTCTTTGACGAGTTTGGCCCCCATGTTCTCCGCCTTGTTGCGGAGCTCGATCTCCTCAGCCACCGTCACGCCGTCCTTGGTCACGGTCGGCCCGCCCCAGGACTTGTCGATGATGGCATTGCGGCCACGGGGTCCCAGCGTGCTCTTGACCGCCCGGGCGAGCTTCTCAACCCCGGCGAGCAGGGCCTGGCGAGCTTCGATATCGAACGTGAGTTCCTTGATGGCCATGGTCTGAGTGCTCCGTCTTTGGTTGGGCAGGTGCCTGGATCTGGTGTTGGGATCGTGGGACTGATGCGACGATGCCGAGGTAAGGTGGCTTGGAGGGCGTTTGGGAAATCATTGGCCCGAGGGCCACGCATGTCGGCGTCGATCGCGCTCGGAGACCATCGCTCCGATCGGAGTCAGTAGGCAAGCCCGGTGCCACCGACAGGTTGTTCCGAGTGGCCGGGAGTGGGATGGAGGGTGGGGATGGGGTGGATTTGGAGGCCACGACGGCGGTTTGCCCTGTCAGGGTTTGGCGAAAGGGTGCGAACGCCTGCCGAAATGGCAGGCCGGTCCGGGTTTGAGGTCGATTGACACGGGGGGACGACCTATGGGAGGCTGGACGGACTCCAAGGAAGGAGTTACCGACCATGACCAATGGTTGTAGAATGAGCGTTCTGGTGGCGTCTGTGAGCGGGCTCGCGCCCGTCGCCCTCGCCCAGCCCATCCCCAGTTACGGCCATGACTTCGTGACCGTCGGTGCGCTCAACAACGCGCCCTACGACGCCCACCCGGTTCCGTGGTTCCCGCCACCGCTCGCGCACAACCGCGGCTCTGTCGCATATCCCTACCGAATCGCCCGCACCGAGATCTGAACCTGCCCATCTCCGGTGGACAC
>CAZHKB010000414.1:0-2619 GCA_964533405.1 uncultured Phycisphaeraceae bacterium
CCCCAATGCCCACCCGCAAGTTCGAGATCTCCTTCACCCCCACCAGAGACGCCGAGGACACCACCCCGCTCTCGCTCGTGCTCAGCGGCGTCGCCACCAAAGTCGAAACCCAGCCCCGCTACGCCCACCTCGCGGCCGTCCCCGTCCACCCCTCCTCCGAGATCACCGACGGCGCGGCCGCCGACGCCTTCCTCCAGTTCTGGGAACTCGACCGCTTCAAAGTCGATCGCTTCCTCACCGACGAAGAAGGCGATATCGGCCCCGAAGACAACCGTCTCATCGCCACATTTCCAGGCAGGGTCGAGATGTACGGCTCCGACCGCTTCCGCTTCCGTCCCACCCAGGACCCCGTCTTCGTCCGCCGCGTCGTCGAGCCGCTCAACGGCTTCATCAACCTCCAGCTCCGTCCCGCCGCCGATTCGGCTGAGATCGGCTACACCGTCCCGCTCCCGGAGTACGAGGGCGTTCTGGAACTCGCGGCCTGCATCCGCCCCGCCGACACCGACCGAAACTACGCGACCGAGACCGAGCTCTCACCGCGCCAGGTCCGCAACGTCCAGGCCGCCCTCCGCCGCCAGATCGACGAGTGGGGGGGCTTCGCCGTCGCGTTCGTGACGGATTACACCCGCGCCGTCACCCAGGCCGACCGCGACGCGGCCAAAGCGCTTGCGGAGAAGAAAAAGCGGACGGACACCAGCTACCACCCCATCGTCTTCCCGGGCCAGAGTTCGGAGACCTGGAGCAACAAGAACGCCGAGTTCCCCCGCCAGGCCGAGGACATGATCGGCGACTCGCCCACGTTCGCCTTCCGCGACGGGCGGGTCAAGATGGGCTTCCACATCACCCCGAACTTCCGCGACTGGCCCGCCCTTCTCGACAACCTCCGCACCGAGGTGGCCAGCCTGCTCAGCATCCCCACCACCACCGCGGGCGGCGACGACAACCGCCCCAAGATCTCCGTCCTCGAGATCTTCTGCCACGGGGGACGCACCAGCGTCGAGACCACCGAGGGCTGGGGCAACGCCAGCCTCCGCACCGGCAAGAACTCCAACGTCATCGAGTTCGTCGACCTGCTGACCGAACACCTCAGCCAGCACATCGTCGTCCAACTCTTCGCCTGCAACGCCGGTCGCTCGCCCTACAGCATCAACGGGTCCGGCGGAGCCGGCAAGTCCGACCCGACTTACTCGCAGCGCTTCATCGGCGACGAGCTCGGCGCCGATTGCCTCGCCTGGGCGCTGCAGCGCCGCCTGCAGCGCTCCGGGCACGCCCACGCCACCGTCTGGGGGCACACCCTGGCCGCCCACACCACGCGCAACCCGTATCTCGCGGTCTACAGCGCGTCGGGTCACGCCGACGCCGCCGCCCTGTTCCGCGCCTCGGCCCGTCTCACCGACGACGGCAAGTCCGCCTACATGCGCCGCTTCAACTTCGGCGCCAACGGCGCCTCCGAAGCCATCTACCGCGAGCGCCTCCACAACGCCAATCTCCTCCGAGTTCTCTGCCTCCAGAACGCCCTCTACTTCCCCGGGGCCTGGAACGGCGGAGTGAATCCCGCCCCCGGCACCCCCGGTTTCAACCCGCGCGGCAACACCCGCGCCCGGGCCGTCTTCGACGAGCTCCAGGGTCCCTTCGCCTCCCTGGGCATCCAGCAGGACGACTTCATGTTCACCGCCGACCGCCAGTTCATCACCGGGCTGCGAACCGCCGGGCCGCCCAACCCGCAGGTCTCCCACAACCTCAAGTGGACCGACTACGCGACCCACATGTCCGCAAGCCCGCTGTCGGTCAGACTTGCCCGGATGATCCAGCTCCTCCGCCACCGCTCCAACAAGGGTCTGGCCATCGACGCCTTGCTCGAGTCGGGTCAAGGCGCGTGGATCAAGGCCTCGCCCCACAGCGCCAAAAACGCCACCGCCATCGAAACCTCCATGGATACCATGTTCGCCGACGCCCTCTTCACATTCGCCATCCGATCGGGCGACCGCTTCCAGGTCTCGGTCTCGGGCGTCGGCTTTGACTCCGCCGGCGAGTACATCACCAGCCGCCACCCCGACGTGCCCAACCCCTTGCTGGCCCCCAACTTGCCGTGGACCGCGTTCCAGGGGCTCATCAACCCCTTCCGTCTGCACCGCAACCTCCCGTTCGTCATGGGCCGGTGCATGGACCACGTCAAGATGAGCCTGACCCCCCGCGCCATCGAGGACACGGGCGACACCCTGGTCATCAACGGTGCGGGCAAAGGCCCGGCCATCCTGGCCCACGCCCAGCTCCACCTCGCGCTTGGCACCATCGCACGTGCCCAGTTCCACGCCACCAACGGCTCGGTCTCGCTCTTTAAGGTCTGATCCGATCGGGGCTGCGGCTCGCGCGTGTCATGATCCGAACCCCCCGGCGAGAGCCGGGCCGTCGAGTCATCCACACCCTCGGTGCTCAGACCCCGCGCCTCTCGGCGCAGGCTCGGATCCTGCGACGCGCAACCACGCAACACCCGCTGACAAACCCAATCCACGCCGCCCACTCCACCTAATGCACCGGAGCAGTCGCCCAACCCGCCTTGAGCGGGATATACTGCCGCCCTGATCGCTCGGTTCTGCCGTCCCCCCCAAAGGAGGGGGG
>CAZHKB010000415.1:0-2618 GCA_964533405.1 uncultured Phycisphaeraceae bacterium
TTACTGCGAGGCACGCGCCACGACGACGTGCGTTTCCCCTCTGCGAAAGGACTCATTATCGACGTGTCGATCGGCTGGCTTCGGGGAGAGGGCGAAGGGCCGGATGTCGGTCCGGTGATGTCTACAGGCTTCGCCGACGGCTCTGCGGCCGCTCCCATCATCTATGCCCGCGACCTGGACTCGATCGTCATTCGGCCGCTCGCGGCATACCACTTCCCGATGTTCGCGACGCGCGATGGGCTTGGCGGGCGCGATCGCCGGTAGCCCGCCGAAACGAGCGGAGTTGCCAGTCGTGATCGCCTCTGGTGTCGCGGCGCTGTCCCCTACCTGTCCAGCTCCGCCGCCACGATGTTGAGCGAGCCCAGGACCGCGACGACATCCGCCAGCATGTGCCCCTCGATCAGCACCGGCATCACCTGATAGTTGATAAACGACGGCGGTCGGCACCTCGCGCGCCACGCCCGAGGCGATCCATCAGACACGATGTAGAAACCAAGCTCGCCGTTGGCGGTCTCCTGGGCGGCGTAAGTCTCGGCGATGGGCGGCGTCCACCCCCGGTTGCTCATGATGATCTCGAAGTGCTGAATTAGCCCCTCGATCGAGCCGTAAACGTCCTTCTTGTCGGGCTTGACCATCTTGCCGTCGGCGAAGGCATCCACAGAGCCGCCGGGAATGTTGTCGATCAGTTGGTCAATGATCTTGATCGACTGCCTCATCTCCTCCATACGCACCTGAAACCGGGCGTAGGTGTCGCCCTCCTGCGCGACGGGAACGCTGAACTTGACGGCCTGCGCCCCCTGCCCGTCCCAGTTGTCGGCGTAACACAGGTACGGATCATCCTTGCGGAGGTCGCGCTTCACGCCCGACGCGCGGGCGATCGGGCCGCTCACGGACCAGTCGTTGGCCTGCTTGGTGGTCAGCGTTCCAATGCCGATCGTGCGGTCCATGAAGATGCGGTTGCGCAGCGTGAGCCCCTCGAGGTCCCCGATCGCCCCGGGCAGGTCCCGGTGTACGAAGTCCTTCACCATCCGCTTGAAGACCTCCTCATCCGGCAGGTCCTGCATCAGCCCGCCGACTCGCGTCCAGTCGGGGTGGAAGCGCTGCCCCGAGATGAAGTCGCAGATGTCGTAGATCTTCTCGCGCGGGTTGAAGCCGTACAGGAACCCGGTGAACGCGCCCAGGTCGAGCGCGGCGGCCCCCACATTCAGCAGGTGGTCCTGAATCCGCCCCAGCTCCGCCATGATGGTCCGGAGCACCTTGCAGCGGGGAGTGATGTCGATGCCGAACAACTTCTCGACCGCGTGGTGCCACGCGATGTCGTTGGACACCGGCGACAGGTAGTTCATCCGGCTGCAGATCGTGACGTACTGGTTGTAGTCCAGCGCCTCGCCCAGCTTCTCGAAGCCGGAGTGGAGGTACCCGATGTGCGGCGTGCAGCGTGCAATCCGCTCGCCGTCCAGTTCCAGGACCAGCCGCAGGGTCGTGTGCGTGGCCGGGTGCTGGGGGCCGAAGTTGAGAACCCAGCGGTCGCCGGTATCGACGTGCCCCGCAAGGTACTGGGTGTCCTCGGCGTTGACGTCGTAGGACTCGGCGGGTTTGATGGTGAAGGGCATGGTGTGGACCTTGTTGGTGGGGTTTGAGAGTGTAGGGGGGCGGGTAAACCGTCGGGTCCGACCTCACCGCTTCCAGATCGGCGGCGTCGGGAGACGGGTGGGTCACGCCGGCGCAACGACCACACGCACGATCGGCACCCTTCTTCCATGTCGGCTCTGCGAGCTGGGCGGGACCCGCCGACGCTGATCGGAAGTCCGCACTTCGAGACCCTCTGTCAGACTCAAGCCCGGTGCCATCCCTCCCTCTGTGACGGTCCCATCCATGCTCCGGCCCGCCCTGCTCATCATGCCAGCCCTCGGCCTCCTTCTCTTGCTCAAAGGCCTGCGCGGCCGCCGCGTCGGCTCCTCGCTCCACTGCCGCTGCGGTGACTGCCTTGAAGGCCTCAAGCAACCCAAGACCTGCCCCGAGTGTGCCGCCGCTGTCTGGGACCCGATCAACACGCGCCGCGGCGTCCTCCGGCGAACCCCAATCTTCGCCTGGATCGGCACCGTCCTCCTCATCTTCGGCAGTTCAGCCTGGCTCACGCTCCGCGTCGCGGCCCCGCCCGGCACCAACCCATGCTCGTGGCAGCCCGACCCGCTCCTCACACTGCAAAGCCCCGACAACGGCCTCAACGGGCACTGGTTCGCCGCCGAAATCATCGACCGCGTTGAAGCCGGCGCCCCCTCGCCCTCGCACCGCGCCGACCTCGCCGCCCGTGCCCGCGCCCGCATCAACGCCCAGCAGTGGCGGCACGACGCCCCCGGCTACCGCACCGCCTTCGCATGGGCCGCCATCTACGCCGCGCTCTGGCGCGCCGGCACCGTCCCCGATGAGCAGCTGCTCGACATGCTCACTCGATCCCTTGCGTGCGGCACGTCTGCGGATCAATACTCCAGTGGCGGCAGCGCGAGTCAAACAGCCACGATGCATCACGTCGTCCAGTTCGCGATCCGCAGCCCGCTCCGCACTCTAACCCAACGCAGCCCGGCTCACAACGGCGTCGCGCTCAACGGGGAGTTTGC
>CAZHKB010000416.1:0-2607 GCA_964533405.1 uncultured Phycisphaeraceae bacterium
GCGCTGCGCCGAAGGTCAAGGTTCGCGGTCACCCAGGTCACACGTCGGCCCACGCCTCCAACTCGCCCGCACCCAGTCGCGAGGAGCCACCCCGTCACCCCTCACCTCGATCCCCTCGACTTCAGCCGCGCCCCCCAACCTCGTCTCACGCCGCCCGCGCCACCGCCACAATCCACTCCGGTGTCCGCGCCAGACACTCCCGCAGCTGACGCCCACGCCTCGCGTGATACCCCGCCATCAACAGCTGGACCGGCACCCCGACCACCACCAGGCACCCATACACCCCCAGTGTGATCAGTTTGGTCATGTCCCCGATCTCGCCCAGCAACTGGTCCACCGACGCATCCCCTGTGGGCTCCAGTCCCGCCGGGGGCGCGGCCTGCAACGCGCCCCAGATGTTCAGCCCCGCGTACACCACGATCAGCCCAAGCAGTACGAACTGGTTGACCACCAGCCGTTTTGGCCCCCGGACATCCAGCCGCTTCACCTGCGACGCCCCTTTGAGTTCGCTCCACGCCAGCCCGCCCAGGCCCGCCGCCGTCGCCAGCGACACCGGATCGGTCAGCCCGCCCAGGGCCGTGATCGCCGCGAACACCCAGAGCGTCCATCCGCTGAACCGCGCCACCCCCGCCGACCGGCACGCCTTGCGGATCGCCGCCGTGGACGCGGTCAACTCCGCCATGTGCGCAGGCGACAGCGCGGGGCCCGGCTGCACCGACTCGACGGTCGCGGACGCGTGGGAGATCCTGAGCATCCTTCCATAATCGGACCGTCGGGTTCGGGTCAAGACGCCGCGCACCCGCCAGCCGGAGGTCCACGTCCTATAGCTCGCGCCAAGAGCCAGTGCAGACGCCCGCAGCGCTGCCCGCCGGACCTCGGTCACGCCAGTGTCTCACCGAGCGCCCGCCCCGCTCAGCACCCCGCCCCCAGCAGCATCAAGAAGAAGAAGAAGTCATCGTTGTTCAGAACTCCATTGGGCACGCCGTACCCCGGGCTTCCCATGACCGCCCCCGTGGTCAGGTCGCACACCGCAAGATTCCCGCCCACGAACTGGGTGATGTAGTAGAAGAAGTCATCGTTGTTCAGAACTCCGTCCGGCAACCCGTAGCCCGGCACGCCCGGAATCGCCCCGTGCGTCAAGTCCGGACGGCACGGCTCGGGCAACGGCCCGCCAAGCTCGTTCTCGATCGTCAGCAGCACCGAGTTCCCGATGATGGGCACCACATCGAGCCCATCGATCGTGTCGCCCGGCCCAGCCCCGAGAAAGAAACCCTCGACGAACAGGCTGACCACCCCGAGCTCGGACTTCAGGATGTTGGCGGAGCTCCCGCCAAAGGCCAGCAGCGTCGGCGAGCCCTGCGCCAGGGTGAAGAAGATCGCGTCACCCGCGTCGTACTGCCCGTTGTGGTTCTCGTCGAACACGACCAGGGACGTGATGTCGTCGTTGGGCAGAAGCCCCAACTGGTTGAACTGCGCGTACACCGCCTGATCGTTCTGCAGGTTCACGTTGAAATCGACATACACGTTCGCCCCGCTGGGCACCACGCCCGGCACCACGTTGGGCAGCGAGGGGCTGTCCGCCGACAGCGAGAAGAAGAAGGGCGTGCCAGGTACAGGCACCTGGCCCCGCGACGACGCGTTCACGTCGTCCTGCTCCGTGCCCGCGGGCGCCGCCACGAACGGGCTCACCACCGGCAGCAGCCCCACCACCCGCGGGTACAACTCCGACTGGTTGATCACCACGGCGTTGTCGTTCAGCCCCATGCTCGGCGGGCCGATCAGGATGCCATCATGGTCGAACCCCTCGGTCGACATGAACACGTCCGACGCCTGCTGCCGACGCTCCGCCTGATTCTGAAGGTTATAGGGCGGAAGCACCTCGGGCGGCAGCCCCGTGCTGTCCGAATCCACCGAGAACCACCACGTCCACTCGTAGTGGAACTCGCCTTCCGACTTGTTCAGCGACATCGCGTCGATGCTGTCCAGCGGGCTGGGAGCCCCCATCCCCAGTCCACCGCCCACCACCGCCGGCCCACCCACCTGTGACCGGTAGATCAGGTTCGGCTGCAGACCGCTGGGTCCGCCCGCGACCACCGTGAATGTCTGCCCGCGCAAAACCCCAGCGAACGACGCCACCCCGGCCAACGCAACCAGACAAACGCCTTGGCGTGAGCACACCCGCACGCTGCACCTCCCGTGTATGGCCCCGTGGCCCCCGCAACCGACAGCATCCCAGAAACAGGGGGGGTGGACAAGCCCCATCCGCCAGATTCGGACAACTAGGACGTGTCTGCCGCCCTCCCCCCAATCCTTTTCCGGGCCAGGCGGGGGGCGGGAACTCGCGTGAAGCCGCCACGACCCCGCAACGCTTATCCAGACCCCCGTCCCTCCCAATCCTCCCGCGTCATCGCGTACCGGTCGTGCCCCTCCCACCGACCGGCAATTTGAAGGTAGTTTGGCGAGTAGCCCTCGAACCGGAACCCGCACCGCACCGCCAACGCCTTGCTCGGCCCGTTCCGGGGCATGATGTTCGCCTCCACCCGATGCAGCCCCAACTGCTCGAACGCACGCCGCAGCACCAGCAGCACGCCCTCCGTCATGTAGCCC
>CAZHKB010000417.1:0-2586 GCA_964533405.1 uncultured Phycisphaeraceae bacterium
GGGTTACCCCGCGATGACGGTCCCAACCCCCCGCGTTCCCCATCCACCCCCATCGACGGCGTTGTGCGCACAAACCCGATCACACGCTTCGGTGCGCGAAAATCTAGAACTTCTTCGCTCTGCAAAACCAGCCACCAAATCCACTTTCCCCAACATCATGGCACGCCGGCGCGCGCACAAAACCGTGCCATCGGGTGATGGATGGAGGACCACTCTTTTTCATGCCCACCACCCCATCCATCCCGACCCCCGACCTTCAGGACCCAGGACTCTGCCCTCCTCGCCCACCTCACCGCCATCGTCCTCAACCCCCCTCTCCCGCCGAAGCCCGCGCCGCCGCCCTCCTCAGACTCCTGGCCGTGCCTCCAACTTATCCCGGCTTTGCGGGTTTCGTGGGTGCCGAGCGTGAAACGGCGAGATCTGCGCCTCGGGTGGTTCGCACCGAGTCAAGTCGCGGAGCAGACTTGACTCGGTGGCACGGCGCGCGCCTCGATGGCACGGGCCAACAATCGGGGATGCCGCACGCCGTCGCCATCATTCCTGCGCGTCTGGGGTCCACCCGGTTTCCCGAGAAGGTGCTGGCCAGCGCGACGGGGCGGACGCTGATCCAGCATGTATACGAGCGGGCGCGGCTTGCCGCTTGTGTCCAGCGGGTCGTGGTCGCGGCGGACGATCCGCGGATCGCGCGGGCGGTCGAGGGCTTCGGCGGGGAGTGCGTGATGACCTCGGCGCGGCACCCCAACGGCACGAGCCGGCTGGCCGAGGCCGCCGGGCTGCTGGGGCTGGCTGAGGATGTGATCGTGGTGAACGTGCAGGGCGACGAGCCGGAGCTCGACCCGGCATTGATCGACGCGGGCGTGGGCGCGCTGGTTGAGACGGGGGCGGAGGCGGCGACGGTGGCCTCTCCGTTCGCCGCCCACGAGGACCCGGAGAATCCCAACATCGTGAAGGCGGTGGTGGATGCGCGGGGGCTGGCGATGTACTTCAGCCGCGCGTGCATCCCGTATCCGGGGCGTGCGGAGGCGGACGCGGCGGCACGGCCCCTGAAGCACGTCGGGCTGTATGTGTACCGGGTCGGGTTTCTGAGGCGGTACGTTGCGCTGGCGCCGACGCCCTTGGAGCAGACCGAGAAGCTGGAGCAACTCCGCGTGCTGGAGCACGGGTATCGGATGGCGGTGGCCATCATGGAGTCGCACCATCACGGGATCGACACGCCCGAGCAGTACGCGGGGTTTGTGGAGAGGTGGAAGAGCACGCCACACTGAGCCGCGTCGCCCGCGCGACGGGCGCGCCTAGCGCCCGCCGCGCCGCGGCGTGGTGCTGGCGCGGATGTCGATGGACTGCCAGGCGCGATCGGGGGCGATGGGGGTGACGAACCATCCCCAGAAGCCGGGCGAGCCGTACGAGCGGACGGTCGTGGGCGGGAAGAACTGGAAGGCGAAGGGGATGATGTCGTCGAGTTCGTCGTGGTTGCCGAAGAACTCCATGGGGCGGTCGAGGTAGTTGTCGGGCAGGCGGTTGCCCTTGCTGCGCAGGCGGACGATGTCGACGGGGACCCAGTTCACGGAGTTGTTGGCCTGGTCGTAGAGGCAGAACTCGACCCAGGCGCAGAGGTCGCCGCCGTTGCCTTGGCGGCCCAGGAAGCCGGGTTCGTCGCGGGAATCGGCCTCGGTGTCGTAGCCAACAACGATGCGGGCGGGCAGCCCGGCCATGCGATAGACCGCGGTGAGCAGCATGACCATGTCGAACTCGGAGCCCACGCCGGTCTGGGCGGTCTGCTCGGGAATCTGGAGCGAGACGCCCTCGAGCAGCCCATTGCGTGTGGCGGCCAGGCCGTTGCCGCTGATCTGGACGTGCTGCATGACCTGTCCCGCGAGCCACTTGGCGAGCGTGGCCGGGGGGATGGTCTTGGGGTCCTTGCCGTCGGTCCAGCGGGCCAGCAGCGCGCGGATGGAGGCGTTGGGCAGGGTGGTGCGACCATCGGGCGAGATGTCCAGCAGCGCCATGGGCGTCAAGGTCGAGGCGGCGTCGGCGGGCCAGGCGCCGGTGGGCCATGCGATGGCGCGGGCGGCCTGCTCATCGAATCGCGTCTCCCAGGACCGGCTTGGGATCTTGAGCTCGAAGTCGACCTCGCGGGCGTTGATGCCGCGGCCGAGTTTGAGCAGCGCGAGCCACACGCCGCTGTGGTAGGGCTTGCCGCTGGCCATGCTGCGGACGATCTCGAGCTTGAACTCGGGAATGCGTGTGGCGTCGATGTCGTTGACGGTGAACTTGAACTCGCGAAGGGTCGGGTCCTCGCCGGGCGGGGTGACCAGCGCGAGCTCGGACGAGCCGGTGGAGGACACCACCGGCCAGACCATGGTCATGGTGTCGAAGACGAAGGCGTCGATCACGGGCATCTGGTCGGTGCGGGGGTCGTTGTCGGGGTAGTCAACCCCGGGGTCCTGGTAGGCGCGGACGTTGACGCGGGCGGTGAGGGTCCATTCGCGGGCGCGGCCTGGCGTTACGACGGTGCCGAGCGTCGGTTCGGTTTCGGCTGGTGGGGTGGCCGCTGTTGTTCCGGGCTGGGCGGGCGTGGCGCCAGGT
>CAZHKB010000418.1:0-2578 GCA_964533405.1 uncultured Phycisphaeraceae bacterium
ACGTCTTCTCCACCGACGCTGGAGACCCGGAATGTCCCTGTGGTGCGTGGCATGGCTTCGTCGGCGCGAGCGGCGTCAAGACGTTCACCGACGAAACGCTTCCCAGCGGCTCGGCCCCTGTCACCTACCAGATCACCGCCGTCCGCTCGACCTCACGCGGCAACCCGGCGCAGTTCACCGTCAACTTCGGCATCGGTGGGCCGGGGCTGACGATCGCCAGCATCACCGAAGGCTCGAATGTGAAACTCGCGGCGTGATGTTTGCAAGGCAACTCGAATCGTTCCAACGGTCCTGGCACCCCCACGAGGGATGCTGGGGCCGTTGTCGCTATCGAGGCACAATGTCGCATCGGGAATCTACCATCTCCCGATGCCAAAGCCGACGCCCGAACCACGCCTCTGGAAGAACATCGCCGCCATGCTCGAAGAGATGGACGACCGGTCGCTCCGCGGGCTAGTGCATGACCTCTACAAACTCGCTCCGGAGAACCGCGGGTTCCTGGCGGCCTGGATCGGTGATGCGGACGCGTCGGTCGAACTGCTCGACGGGTACAAGTCAAAGATCACGGCCCAGTTCGTCTCTCGCGGTGGACCGAGGCTCAATGGCGGCTGCGACCTGGCGATGTGCCGACGCCTCATCAAGGAGTATCGCCGCGTCACCACGGCCACCGAAATGCTCGGCGGGGAGGGGGGGTTCGACATCCGCGGCACCATTG
This sequence comes from uncultured Phycisphaeraceae bacterium, assembly GCA_964533405.1. Taxonomy (GTDB): domain Bacteria; phylum Planctomycetota; class Phycisphaerae; order Phycisphaerales; family UBA1924; genus JACKHA01. The sequence continues at coordinate 716 of CAZHKB010000418.1, forward strand.
ACCTCGGCCTGCACTACATCGAGGTCGGCACCAACTACGTGAACGAGATCGGCTGGGACGAGGAGCGGCCGTACACCAGCATGGGCGCGGTGGCAGCGGAGACCTCAAAGCTGTGCCAAGACAAGGGCGGCCAGAAATGGGCCGGCGTGTTCCTGCCGCGGGTCAGGGCCGTCACCAAGGCGGCACGCAGCGTCGGCTACGGGTTCGGCGACGACCTGGTGGACATGGCGGCGGTGTTCGAAGAAACAGCCGCGGCGTTCGAGGCGAGGCGTGCAAAGCGCGCGTGGTGATGGGTGTCGGCGTGGCCCGGACGGTGCTACGCCGCCACCCGGTAGTAGTGCCGCAACACACCGCCCAGCCGGGTTCGGCACCGAACCGCTCCCTGGCGATCCGCCAGTCGTAGCGGGGTGTGGGGGGGAGGCCTGCCCGTCGGAGCGCCGAACTTGATCGACGAGTGTGGGCGCTCCTGGTTGTAGTGCTCGATAAACTCGGTCGTCAGGTGATCGAGGTGCCTCGTGCCCATCACGATGAACTTGTTCAGGCATTCGTCGTGAATGGTCTGGATGAAGCGCTCAACGTGGGCGTTGAGGTTTGGGGCGCAGCGCGGCAGGCGCACCGGCGTGATGTCGTACGCCCGCAGCGCATCGTCGAACGCTCGCCCGAACTTGGTGTCGCTGTCCCGAGTGAGCACGCGGGCTTACGTTGCCCCGCCGCCGGCCGCGGCCTTGAACATCGGCACCTGCGCTGCCACCCATGCGGCATCAGGGTGCTCGGTGCTCGTCGTCGCGATCGCCCGTCGCGTGGCGACGTTCACGAACACGGGCATGTACGCGTCGCGGAGACCCCACTTCGTCACGATCCGGTGCCGCAGGAAGTCGCACGCCCACAGCGTCTTGGCGTGGGACTTGATGAACTGGTCCCAGGTGGCCTCGCCCCGCTGCGGGCCGGTCGGCATCCCCGCATCCTTTAGGATGGTGACCTCGGTGGCCCGGGAGACCTTCACGCCCAGCTTCTTGAGTTCGCTCAGGATCCGGGTGTAGCCCCACCCGGTTTCCTTGGCCAGCTTTAGGACCAACCGTCGAATCTGCTGGGGCGTTCGCGGCCTCCCCGGCTGCTGGCTGCCCTGCTTCTTGGGCCGGCACTTGTCAGCCTCATGGAACCACCGAATGAACGTCCGCAGGCTGACGATCGAGACCAGCGCCTTGATGGCGGATCCGAGGAGCCTGGCCAGGCGGACAAGACGCGCCCGCTCCACGGGCGTGACCCGGAGGGTGCTGCCGTGGCACTCGCGCGGCACGCGGAGGGCAACCCGCACCCCGCTCGCGCACGAGCCGCTGTAGTACCCCCTTGCCCATGCCCAGTAGTCCCCCACAAACTCCGCGACCGTGGGGATTGAGGCGGTCGGACCCGGCCCGGCCACAGGCTGCTAGCCCGCTCCGAGCCGCCAGGAGCCGCCGATCTGCCGCCTCCCACTCGGCGACGACCCTGTGGTACGCCTCGCGGCTGGCGGCCGAGGCGTACTCGTCGAGCCAGAAGTCGCGGCGCTTGCCGGTGGCGGCGTCGGTGAGCGTGACGATGGCCTGGGTGTAGCCGGGGCGCTGTCGAGAGGACGGTGTCTTGGGCAAACCGATGCCTCCGCAGTACGCAGCGCGGTGTAACACCGCGCTCTTTTGCGTCCTTGGCTGCACCGCCGACCGTCGGTGGGTATCCGCAACTCGCGGACTCAACTGGACTTGGGGAAAGTGGAGCGGAGGAGAGTCGAACTCCCGACCTCATCATTGCGAACGATGCGCTCTACCAACTGAGCTACCGCCCCGGTGTTTTCGAGCCGCGCCCGTTGGGGCGTGGATCGGGCGGGAGTAT